>JAYTKX010000157.1:0-15760 GCA_043729865.1 Methanobacteriota archaeon | reverse complement strand
ACTCCGCACCCACGTATGCCCCGCAGGGCATACGTGTATACGCCCTCCAGAGGCGTGACTCTGGGCGCCATCATCTGCGGCTAATTTTTTCAAAAGCTGAACATAGTAATTCCTGCATGCGCGCAATTGCGCCGCGTCCATAACAATAGATCACGTTTTTTTTTGATTTGCGGAAAACTATAATTTTCTCGAATTCAACAAAATGAACTCAATATCTTCCCATCCTTGAATATCGTTATTCTTCCTCCACTCTCAGACACTACTATTCCAATAGCTTTTGTTGCCATTGTCATAGCTGCCACTGAAAAATGCTTTGTCCCGAAGCCTGAGATATTTACCCTGCTCGCATCTGCTGTCAGGAACCTGCAGGCTGCTTCCACCAATCCATCACCGCTTACCACGAAGGCTCCATCCAGTTGAGACAATTCCTTGATGGTGTTGCAGAACCCATGATCTGTGATCATCCGCTCATTCACAGGGATACTTTCCACGGGATTATGGATCAGCTGCTTTGATCTTGCCAGTACGTCCTTCGAGTTCCCTACTATGAAAGAAGTGCCAACATGTTTTCCTTCTCTTCCTTCCCTGGATATCTCCATAGCAATATTGAAAACGGACTCTAAAACCGGATTTTTAATATCAGTGCCCTGTAATATCTTATCTATCTGGCTGGATATGTCGATCTTTTCTTTCCGTCCCGCAAATTCCACCTGTTGCCCTCTGCCTGTCAAAGGTCTGCCAGGCTTGACCAACAATATTTTGTTGTCCGATCCTTTAAGATCTTCCCAGACTCTGGGCGGTTCAACTTCTTTCTTGATCTTCATTTTATCTATAGCTGAGGCAGCCTCGATACGCAATTCACGGGATGGATGGTTCCCCTCAAGGTATGAAAGTGTTTCATACGTTTCTTTCACGATAGCTGGATCCCTATTTGCGATATTTTTTATTATTTTGCATGCATAGATCCTTTCATCCAGATTGAGACCATTTAAAGCAAGATTCAGTTCTTTTGTATGACCTTTAAAAAATTCGGGGTGAAGAATAGAAATAGAACTGAGGACAGAATTTGCCTTTTCCCTGACGTTTACATTCATATTTCGAAAGCTCATAAACAATCCGGGAACTGCAGTATTCATCTTTTCCGGATATTTCCGGTTGATCTTATGCATAATTTCAAGTGTATTCAGGATTTCGACCGTTTGGAGGTCTTTTTTCAGGCATTTTCCAATTACATCCACGGAATCTGATATCATTCCCGTTTCTTTATCAGCCACTATATTTAAGGCAGAAATAGCGGATCTGAAAGATATTGCATTGAATTCCTGTATAATAGATATTAGCGGCGCCACTATTTCTGACTCAAGAGATGGATCTTTATCGAGTATTTCGCTCAGATCGTTTAAATTATCTACGCTTGCCGCACCTTTTTCGATCTTATTGATTATGCTTTGAGCTTTTTTTTTCGGGTTATTAAACAACAAGATTTTCCTCTAAGTCACATTATTATATTATCTTGTAGAATATAAAAGTATTGACATGACTGCTTTACGGGTTTTTATGTTAACCCCCTAATTTCCCTCAATTATTCCTTCAAACATAGAAAGATTAAAATAATAAAAGTAATTATTTGCACCTAATATATTATAGGAGTCAATATGAGAAACGTTACAATTGAACAACTCGATGAAAAAGACGAAGAGATCGCAGATGCACTCATTGCCATAGGCATGGGCAGGAACATAGCAAGGACACTGAGCTATCTTCATAATGTGAATGAAGCCACATCAGTTGAACTTGAAAAAGTTGTAAGGCTGCACCAGCCCGAAGTAAGCATTGCCATGAAGCAGTTGAAAGAGCGTGACTGGATAAATGAGAGCGAAAAAAAGAAGACGGGTAAAGGGAGACCTTATAAGGTATATTCATTGAAGATCGGTTTCAAGGACATAATCGCCCAGCTTGAAATGCAGCAGAAAAAAACGGTTGAAGATACGCAAAACAAGATCGAGAAATTGAAAGAATTAGGGAGATATTAATTTTTTCTCTCCGGAAATCACTCAAGCCCGAAATGTTTCACGTTCCAATCGGCGGTTGCCTGTATATTTTTGATCTCCCCGGCACCGCCTTCCATTGTAAATAGATGCCTGAACCTTCCCTGCACTTTAAGATATTCCTCAACAGGCTTCCTGTTCTTTATCTTCCTTACACCTGTAACTTCGCCTTTCTCCATCTCGTAAAGAGGCCACAGCGCAGTTTCGACAGCCAGCCTTCCCACCTCTATGGTCTTTGAACCCTCGAACTTCCAGCCCGTGCAACAGGGCGCGTGAACATGCACGTAGGTCGGACCTTTGATCTGCGCTGCTTTCTTCACTTTTTTCATCATATCAGGCGCATATGCAACTGACGCCGTTGCCACATATGGGGAGCCGTGAGCCGCTATGATAGCAGGCATGTTCTTCTTATTCAGCGGGTTTCCGAACGAAACCTTCCCTGCCGGACTTGTAGTGGTATTCGCGTACTTCGGCGTACCGCTACTTCTCTGGATCCCTGTGTTCATGTAAGCTTCGTTATCAACGCATATATAGGTAAGATCATGCCCCCGCTCAAAGGCGCCTGAGATAGCCTGCAGACCTATATCCATCGTAGCGCCGTCGCCGCCTATTACCACGATCTTTGTATTATTCATTTTTCCCATCGCTTTCAAAGCAGCCTCGACGCCAGATGCAACTGCCGCAGCGTTCTCAAAGAGCGAATGTATCCATGGCACGCCCCAGGCAGATTCCGGGTACGGCGTTGTGAAAACCTCAAGGCAGCCGGTAGGGCTTACGACTATGCAGTCCTCGCCCAGCGCATCAAGCACGAACTTACCTGCAAGGGCGTCGCCGCATCCTGCGCAACCACGGTGACCGGGTTTCAAGAGGCTCATGCCAGATCCTCCCGCAGGTCAGCGAATTCGCTTTCAATAAATATTCCCTTTTCCACCAGCTTTGCCTTATTGATTATTTTTACTATCGTGCTGATCGGAATATCGCGTCCTCCGTGCCCCAACATGAACCCGATGACCGGGGCGCGGGCATCTCTGTTATTGTACATGCACGCCTTGACCTCTGTGCAAAGCGCGCCTTCGTTCTTGCCGACTGAGATGTTCTTATCAAGAGTAATAACCACCTTTGCGTTCTTTAGCGCCTTCCTTATCTCATCAGCCGGGAAGGGCCTGAAAGACCTGACCTTGAGAAGACCAACGCTCTCCCCCTCTTTTCGCAGCATATCTATCGTATCTTTTATCGTCCCGATCACTGAGCCCATAGCCATTATCACGATCTCGGCATCCTCAAGCATATAACTGTCGATAAGTCCGCCGTAATATCTGCCGTATTTCTCGCTGAACTCAAGCGCCACTTCTTCTATCTTCTTCAATGCCGCGCCCATGGCTTTCTCCTGCTTGTACCTGAACTCAGTGTATGTGCTCGGATCGGCAAAAGTGCCGAATGACATGGGATTTTTCGGGTCAAGCACGAATTCGGGGGAATAATCCGGCAGGAACTCATCCGTAAGGCTCTGCTCAAGCAGTATGACCGGCTCATAGACATGCGACAGGATGAAACCGTCCATGCACGCCATCGCAGGCAGTAGAACGTCCTCGTCTTCTGCGATCTTATAAAGCTGCGGTGTCATATCAGCCGACTCCTGGACATCTTCAGCATAAAGCTGTATCCAGCCTGTATCGCGCTGGGATATCGAATCCTGCTGGTCGTTCCATATATTGATTGGAGCTGAAAGCGCCCTGTTCACCACGGTCATTACTATGGGCAGCCTCATGCCGGAGGCATTGAACAGCGCTTCATGCATAAGCGCAAGCCCCTGCGATGTCGTGGCGGAATACGTGCGCGCTCCTGCTGCGCTTGCGCCAATGAGTGCCGATATTGCAGAGAACTCGGATTCCACGTTCATGTATGCGCAGTTCATCTCACCATCTGCAACGAATTGCGACAGGTCTTCAACGATATGCGTCTGAGGTGTTATCGGGTATGCTGAGATCACATGCGGTTTGCACACCTTGACCGCGTGGGCTACGGCGTAAGAACCTTCAACAACAACCATCCTGTTCCTCATTTTCCCTCCAGGACCATTATTATTCCTTTCTTTGGGCACTCGTTGGCACAGATGCCGCATCCTTTGCAGTACTCATAATCTGGTTCAAAGAACCCGTTCTCCAGCTTATTCACAACACCTTCGGGGCAGTATATAGCGCAGATGCCGCATTTGTTGCACAGCTTATGGTCAAAAACAGGCATGAACGACCGCCATGCCCCTGTCTTGTTGGCACGTGTGCTTCCCGGCTTGGCGACGGTCTTGATTATAAGTTTCATCTTTGCGCCTCCATCATATCATAAGCAGCCTGGATAGCTGCTGCATTCTTCTCACCGACTTTTCCGGGGAAACGTTCCATTACTGCATTCTTTATGGATTCCGGTCTGATCAGACCGGAAACCCCAGCAAAAGCCCCGATAAGGGTAGTATTCACTATTGGTTTTCCAATGAAATCCATAGCCAGCTTTGTGGCATCAAGTGTTTTAATAGATGCTTTTGTCTCCATTTTGAAATGTTCCGGGCTTTTTTCAGTATTGATCAGGATAAATCCTTCCTGTTTGGTCCCTCTTGCCACATCCACCACATCGACCAGGGTGGCATCCTGCACTATAACATAATCGGGTTCATATATCTGGCTGCGAAGACGTATTGGTTTATCATCCAGACGCACGAACGCCATTACAGGAGCTCCTCTTCTTTCCACGCCGAAAGCCGGAAAAGCCTGACTGTATTTTCCATCCTCAAAAGCAGCCACTGCCAGAAGTTCAGCAGCGGTCACAGAACCCTGCCCGCCGCGTCCGTGTATCCGTATTTCCTTCATTTCTTTTTTTCTCCGATAATAATACAATATTTATATTAATCCTAACTAACAATCGTGATGAATGACTTCAACAATTGCATAAAGGTATTTATGCTTTACGTAATCCCGGAATCAGGAAGAGCAATATTATACCGGTAATAATAGCAACAAGACCGAGTATCCCTGCCTCAGGACCTGCCTGCCCGCCTGTAAATTCCGGTCTTATGGCAGTAACGCCAAGAATGCCAAGTCCGCTCCTTAAAGAGAACACGTGGTACTGGAAGAAGTTCCATGAGAAATGGAACCCGATCGACGTTTTCAGACCGTTCGTGAAGTACATCAGGGAGAGCAGCACGCCTGCCATTGTTACAGCGAGGAACATGACGGACGCGTTAAATAGAGGCATCCCGATGAACAATATGGAAGGGATGTGCAGAGCAGCGAAAAGAACAGACGTCAAGAATATTGCCTTCCATCTGCCAATGCTCTTTTCCATACAGGGGAGTATGTAACCACGGAAAGAGAGTTCCTCTGCTATCGACACCAGAAGTTCAAAAAGAATGCCTGTCATCAGAATATTCGCAGCATCTGGCATGATCCCATCGAACTTTATCCATCCAAGACCAAGTTCAAGTATGAAGATCATGGATATCAGGACAAAACCAAAAACCATTCCTGATCTATACGAGCCTGCGCCACCCCATCTGGTAATATCGTACTTCTCTATTTTTTTAAAAATAAAGAACAATACCACGATAAGCAGGTATGAAATAAAAGACACTTCAGGGAAATAATAAGAGGACGTCACTATCAATGTTAAGATCAAAATGAAGAAGAAGCAATTCCTCGATCCGCGACTGTACTTTTTCGGTCCCATTGCCACTGGAATAGATTTTCAGGTACATATTATTGTTTATGAGTAAACTATATCATATTTGATAACCTAATGATGAAGTTCAATATGACCGATTCTAAACTACTGATCACAGAACTCGTGCTGACCGCCTACCTGTACAACCAGTCTGATAAACTCAGTGTAGACGATCTGCCGCAGAATATACGAAAACATTACTGGAACGAGAAGGAAAATACGGTGAAGCGTCCCATCTATGTCACAGAAAGAGATATAAAGTCCATCTATGGGATAGAAGATGTAAAAGCAAATGCAAAGACATTGCCATTCCTTGAGTTCGAAGAGTTCGGCTCGCAGATAAAACTCACCGTATTCGACCTCGGAGCGAAATGGTTCGCCAAACATGCGGAAGCAGTTGAAAGGATCAACTGCAGCCCTGCGCTGGCATCATTCTTTGAGAGCTATGATTCACTTCCCGTCAGCTATGAGAAGGCGAAGGCATCAAACATGCCAAAAGAGAGCGGTCGTGAATGGATCAACTCGCTGGTCAAAGCCATAGAAACAGAGAAGGGTTCAGAGGAGATGCTAAGACTTGCCCATATCATGTCTCCTGAGGATGTTAAGCAGACCATGAAAGACCTTGTCCTCACAAAAGAACAGGAAAGCGAGATAGAGAAGATCGTAAAGGCTATCCAGTACCGCGATTACCTGAAGCGGATAGGTCTCGTGGAGATAGGAAAACTCCTGTTCGTTGGCCCGCCGGGTACGGGAAAGACCTCAATCGCCCGCGCGCTGTCCGGGAAACTGGGCATCCCCATAGTTGAAGTAAAACTCTCGCAGATAGCAGACCAGTACCTTGGTGAAACAGCCAAGAACATAGACAGGGTGTTCGAACTTGCAAAACGCCTCAGCCCCTGCATACTTTTTATCGATGAGTTCGATTTCGTTGCAAAAGCCAGAGCGACAGACGAGCATGCCGCGCTGAAAAGAGCTGTGAATACCCTGCTCAAAGCAATAGACGAGATAAGCCTGGTAGAGCACGGTGTTCTTCTTATTGGCGCCACTAACCACCCCGCGATACTTGACCATGCAGCATGGAGGCGCTTTGATGAAATAGTAAATTTCACGCTTCCTGATAAGGACATACGGAAAAAAATACTTGATATAGTGCTACGGGAGATCGAAGGTACTTTTGATACCGAAGAGATAGCCAGGAAATCAGAGGGATACTCAGGCTCTGACCTGCGCCTGATAGTGAGAGAAGCCGTACTTAATGGCCTTATCACGGAGAGAATGGTGCTCACCCAGAAGGATCTGCTGCGCGGGATAGATGAGTTCAATAAGAGGATTCCGCTAAAGACAAAGGACGAAACCGGATGAAAGTAACCCTGCTGGGTACAGGGGATGCAGTGGGAACACCGAAGATCGGATGTTCCTGTCCTGCCTGCCTGGATGCGCTCGCAGGCGGTAAAAGCAGAAGGCTGCGGTTTTCAGTGATGGTTGAGTCCTCAAAGGGTAAAGCGCTGATAGATACAAGTCCTGATCTTCGATGGCAGTTACTGAAAAAAGGTATCAGCCACATTGATGGGGTGATATGGACGCACTCGCATTATGACCATTATGCCGGGTTCGGGGATTTTCACCGGATACAGAACGGTGTGAATGTGTATGGGCTGAAAAGCACGCTTGATTATATCCTGAACTACCTGTATTTCATGAAGCCGGTAAGGCATGATGTTGAATTCTACACGCCTTTTGAAATGATCGGTCTTGAGATGATGCTTGTGGAAGTCAACCATCCGCCACTTGAAGAAACAGCCGGTGTGATCATCAGTGACGGAAAAAGCAAGATAGTCATCACCGGCGATACCACATGTCACATCCCGAAAAAAACCATTGAACTGATGATGGAACCTGATCTCCTTATCGCGGATGCCATAATCCCGCCGAGGGGAAGTGTGAGCAAACACATGAATTCAAAGGAAGCGATGGAACTGGCATCGCTTTTGAATGCCAGGAATGTGGTGCTAACTCACCTTAGCCATAAATTCTCTCCCCACGATGAAGCTGTCAAAGAATGGCCGCTTGGCTATGACGGGATGGAATTTGAATTTTGATTTTTAACTATCTCCATTTGTTCATGGGGGGATTGTTCCTGTTTCTGGAACAATCTTATCCATATTTCTATCCCGAGGTCTTCGAACTCGTTTTTTTCCATATTTCCTATCCTGTTTTACAAGTATCATTTTTTGGGTATATTAACATTGCGAAGACATGGCAGAAAAGAATTTAGCATGAAAATGGAAAAGTTATGGAGGTGAAAAAATGTGCATTTTCGTTGCATTATTTTTTTTCCATAAGCGGAAAGTATATTAAATACCCTGACATAAAGGTATTCACTTCTTCTAACTCAAAGAACAGGTGAAATCCCATCTGCGAAATGGTCGAGGAAAGTTAAAAATCAAACAAAGGAATAATCATGGACGAAACCCCTACAGCTACAAATTTTAAAGTAAATGACCTGACAGAAAACTCAAAAAATGTTAATGCCACCATAAAAGTGATCGAAATAGGCGAGACAAAGGACATACCATCAAGGTTCGGAGATAAACGGGTATGTGAAGTAAAAGTCGCAGATGCCTCAGGAAGTATCCTGCTATCCTTATGGGATGACCAGATCGGAAAGATCGCTGTTGGGGACACCTTATCCATCCAGAACGGCTATATTTCTATCGTCAGGAACTCGATGAGATTGAACATCGGAAAATATGGAAAGATGCTCCTGTCCGAAGAGCCGCTTACTGAAGTGAACACTGAAAATAATGTTTCAGAAAGGCACGTTGACCAGCCGGAAAGACCAAGGCGCAGCGCATACGGCGGCGGTGGAGGCGGCAGCGGCGGTGGGGGCGGTGGGTACGGCAGCATGTACGGTGGAGGCGGCGACCGCAATTTCAGCTTCAGGCGCGGCAGCGGCAGCAGCGGCGGTGGAGGCGGCAGCGGCGGCGGACGCAGGGATTCACGCGGCGGCGACAAGAAAGGCGGCAGAGGAAGAAGGTAATTTTCCTTCTGCCTTTATTTTTTATTAATACTTTTTATACTCAATCATCATATACAGTAATTTAATGCTGGAAAATATTCCGGATACATTTCTTAACACCACGAATAAGGAATTTCGTATCCTTATCGCCATTGAGAACAAAATGAAGTTCTACGAATGGGTGCCTGTGGAAGAGATATCCGGTTTTTCAGGGTACAATATCAAAGAGACCGGACACATCTTATCCACCCTTGCAAATAAAAAGCTCATTCATAGAAATATCGCAGCGTATGAAGGATACAGGATATACTTTGAAGCTTATTATATCCTGGCGCTGAAAGCGTTCGTGGAGCGCGGTTCTGTCAGTGCTATCGGGGAATTTATTGGAGTAGGGAAAGAGTCAAGGGTTTACTCCGCAGTGGGCGGCATGACAAACAGGGAGGTTATCATAAAGTTCCACACCGAAGGTCAGATGAGTTTCAAGAAGGTCAGGATAAAAAGAGAACATCTCGAAGACCGAAAACATATTTCCTGGCTGTATGCTTCGCGCCTCGCTGCAAAAAGAGAGTACGATGCCCTGAAACTCCTGTATCCGAAGGTCGCTGTTCCTGAGCCTATCGATCATAACAGGAATGCAATTGTGATGGCGGTACTGAAAGGACAGGCGCTTGCACATACAAAGGTGGATGACCCAGAATGGTATCTTGATCAGATACTGGCACAGGTGAAGATTACAGCGCAGCTCGGGTTCATCCACTGCGACCTGAGCGAATTCAACATTTTCGTCAATCCGCATGGATGTGAGATAATCGACTGGCCGCAGTACGCTACCTTCTCCCACCCTAATGCAAAGGAGCTGCTTTACAGGGATGTGGACAATGTTCTTACGTTCTTTAAGAAAAAATACCGGATAAATAAAGATATCGAAGAGGTGCTGAAAAGTATAATGGGATCATGCCAGAAAAAGTGATCTTCGGAGTTGATATCGCAAGAGGTTCTCCCAGGGCTAAGGAAAAACCTGCATACGCAGTTGTGATCATAAAGGACGGACTGGCAGAGCATTATAATATGGTGAGCCTCCATAAAATCATGAGGATGGCATGGAAAGAAAGACCGCAGTTCATCGCCATCGATAATGTCCATGAACTTACGCCTGACAGGAAGGCTCTTGTCTCTTTGCTCCAGAAACTGCCGCATGAAACAAAACTCGTGCAGGTCACGGGGGGAGAACATCCTGAACCTCTTGTAAAACTTGCAAAAGAACGCGGGATCACATTTGACAGGTTCGACCCGGGCGCAGAAGCCCTTGCGTGCGCAAGGCTTGCTGAAATGGGCACAGGTCATGAAGTCTCTGCTTTTGAGGATAAGACCATCATCAAAGTCAGCAGGGGCCGCTCTCCAGGCAGGGGCGGATGGAGCCAGAACAGGTACAGGCGCAAGATCCATGGGTTTGTAAGGCAGAGAGCTCGCGAGATAGAGGATTACCTGAACGAACAGTCAAAACTTCTGGGGTTCACATATACGGCGAACGTGGCTGAAAGGTTTGGAGGATACTCAAAGGCTGAGTTCCTTGTTAACGCGCCCAGAAGCGCAGTTCATGTAAGTTCAGGAAGGTACGGGGACGTGCAGGTGACCGCACGCAGCATCGAACGCGATGCGCTGATCTTTAAGCCCATCACTACGAGGAATCGGGATTACATCATCGTGGGTATTGATCCAGGCACGACTACCGCTGTCGCCGTGCTCACACTTTTAGGGGAACTGCGGAAACTGCACAGTTCAAGGACGATATCCATGCCTGAGGTCATAGAGATGATAGCTGAAGAGGGAAGACCTCTTATCATCGCAAGCGATGTGTTCCCGACACCGAACGCTGTTGAAAAGATCCGCAGGGCATTCAATGCAGTGCCTGGCACACCTCAGGATATGATCTCCACAGAGGACAAGATCGAATTTGCGAAAAACTATGAGTATTCTAACGCCCATGAACGGGATGCCATCGCGGCTGCAGTATCCGTTTATCGAAAGAACAGGAACAAGTTCGAACAGATAAGGAGAAAAATACCTCCCGGGGTGGATGCAGACGAGGCGATAGCTCAGGTGGTGAGAGGAAGATCCGTTGATGCGGTAATATCATCCCTCACCAGGAAAGTGGAAGAAGAACCTGTGGTTGAAATTGCAAGAGGGGGATCTGCTGAAGCGGCGCTTCATCAAAGGGAGTCGCTTCGCAGATACGAGGAAAGTATCAGGGAGATGAAGAGATACCAGGAAGAACTTAAAAAAGAACTTGAGTTAAAGGAAGATAAGATCAGGGAGCTTGAGAAGATCATCAGCAGGCAGCGTGACAGGATATATAAGGAGCTTAAAAGAGAAAAAGAATTGAGGATACGCGATAAGGAGATAGCCTCGCTGCGAAGCAGGGTTTCCGAAGGCGGTAAGCGGATAGCATCCCTGAATGAGAGGATACATAACCTGAAAAACGTGCGCAGGCTTGAGATGAGCGGGAGGCTTTTGCCTGTAAAGATCATCCAGGCGTTCACGAAGGACAGCATCCAGAAAACACGCGATCAGTTCGGGATAAAGAAAGAGGATATTATTCTTCTCAAGGATGCAAGCGGGGGAGGCGCGATGACCGCAAAAATGATCGCTGAACATGGCGTTGGCGCAGTGATCATATGCAACGATATGTCCCATGCGGCAGAGGAGGAACTCTTCAGGCTGAACGTGCCTGTGCTTGTGGCAAAGGACGTGAAGATAAAATTCGATGCTGCCGAGGAGATCGCGGTCATTGATCCAGAGGATATCAGGAACGCTATCGATAAGTGGAAAATGAAAGCTGAAGAGAGAAGGAAGGCGGAAAAGGAGGAGTGGCTAAAGTCGCTGGTGGACGAATACAGGAGCGAGAGAAGAAAAGAGGTGAAGGGATGAGAACCTTCAAAGCAGCTTCAGATGCCCCGTTATCCTGTCCAGTTCCCCGACCTCGGCAGGTCCGATCCCAAGAACAGTGACAGTGCCTGGCGCAACTTCAGTAAGCCCTGCATCCTGGATAAGGGCTGTCGACAGGCCGTGCTTTCTTGCTGATTCTTTCAGTTCAAACAGGTCCTGCAGGGAGGGTACCCTGAGCACCACTTTCTTTTGCCCCCCTTCTTTCCATGCTATATAGGCGTCCCTGTCAGCGAATTCAGAAGCTGATACGGCTGCGTGCGCGACCTGAACTGCAAGTTTTCCTTTTGAAAGCTTGAGGTCGTCACGCACTATGATGCACTGTTTATATTCTGCCATAAAAAAGATTCTACTGAGGCTTCTGTTCAAGTATCATCATGCCTTTATGGTCGAACTTCAGTGTATCCCTTTTTTCTGACCATTCTTTTCCGAATTTGAGTGATTCATCCCTGTCAAAATCGCCCACAGCAATGACATCAGTGTTCGCTGTTATCTTATCAAGAGGGATGGACATGTAGTACTCTTTACTTTTAACAACTACCCTGTTGTTGTCTAATGCAACGGTCTCCCCGATGTCGGCGCCGTTTTGCTTTACGAATTTTCCTGTATATTCCCGTGCGTTGAGGTTATTTTCCTTCTGTCCGCTTTCCTGATTTATTTTCTTGAGAAAACCTGAGATCTTACTTATGAGAGACATTCATATTACTATTGTTTTTACTGAAATAAATACTATTACTCTTCCATCCTCTCCCTCAATCCCCGCGCCTTCCCACTAATCTCCTTCTTCCCGAATATCCCCGCGATCATCTCCACTGCCTCAAGCGCCCTCGCAGCCTGGTCAAGATAGTTGAGCACATCTCCTCCGTAAGCATAGACGCCGTACCGTCTTGTAAGTTCAGCGATGATATGATCAGGCGACAATCCTTCAGCGCAAAGCTCAATGACGCGCGCTGAGAACTTCTTCTGCGCGCACCCGCAGTAAGGTGAATCCTTACATCTGCATGCCATGAACTCGCGCGCAAAGTCAAGCATCGTCCGTTTCACGTTCTCCTTGAGCTTTGACAGCCCATCGGCTGAGAATACGATATCAAGACCTGCGCCAAAAACCCGCGTTGGAAGGTCTGTCCCAAGTGAATCTGACAGCTGCGAGGCGTACCTGAAAAACACAGCCTCAAGTGTCCCAAGCTCTGTAACAATGTCAAGCGGGTCGCGTCCCTCCAGCACCGCGCTTTTTATTAGGAATGTCTGCTCAACGCTCAGGAAATGCGATGCCACGATGCGCCCGAGAGGTGTGGGCAAGTAGCCGGCATTTGTTTTTTCAACGAATCCATATTCCCTGAGTTTACCGAGCAGGTGTACGATGTCACCTTCTCCGAGCAGCAGTTCGTTCAACATCTTTATTTCATCAAGCGTGCGGGCGACAATGATGTTGGAAAGCGTTTCTTCAAGGAGTTCATCATCCCCGTAGTCCACGCCGAAGTGCTCCAATGTACCTCTCAACAGCCTGAAAGCGATCTCGTCCTCGGTATCGCCTTTCCCGAACCTCTTCTCAGGGTCAGCCAGCAGCACCACTATGCCAAGGTCATGGTAATCAGGTCTTCCCGCGCGCCCCAGCATCTGCTGGAACTCGCGCACGGTGAGCCATTCGATGCCCATCGCAAGGGATTCGAATATTACCTGCGATGCGGGAAAATCAACGCCTGCCGCAAGTGCTGCGGTGGTCACAACCACGGGAAGTTCTCCTTTCCCGAATTTCTCTTCCACCTTTTTTCGCTCGTGATATGAAAGTCCTGCATGGTAGGGCATGGCTTTTATCACAAGCCCCTGTGCAAGCATCTCGCAGTTGCGGCGCGAGTTGGTGAACACGATTGTCTGCCCCCTGAAGCCTTTCGAGGACTTCTTATCATATTCCTGGCGCGCAAGTTTTTCTATCAGCCGCTTCTTTTCGTATTCGGGGGCAAAGATGAGGTGGCGCTCTATGGGTACGGGTCTTTCCTCGAACTCGATGAGTGCGGCGCCCAGTTTCTCCGCAAGCCATTGTGGTTTTCCCACAGTGGCTGAGAGATATATGAACTGCGCGCCGGGGGCGATGAACTTGAGGCGCGCGATGAGTCCATCCAGCCGGTGCCCGCGCTCTTTATCCTCAAGCATGTGCACCTCGTCTATTACCACGGTGCCAATGCTGCCGAGCGCATTTTTGTTACCAGACCTGATAACAAAGTCCAATCCTTCGTACGTGCCTACGATAATGTCTGAAGAAAGCGTTGTGCGAATGCCTCTTGAGTCTTTGATGATGCGGCTTGTTCCCACGCGCAGCGACGTGGCAGCAACGGATGAATACCGCTTTGTGAAGTCCCCGTACTTCTGGTTCGCCAGCGCCACAAGAGGGACAAGATAGAGCATCTTTCCCCTGCCGCCAAGGATGTTCTGTATGCCCGCAAGCTCCCCGACAAGCGTTTTTCCGGTAGCTGTGGCAGAGACTATGAGCTGGTTCTTACCCTCAAGCAGGCCCGCCTTCACAGAGAGCGCCTGGACTGGCAGGAGTTCATCAAGCCGGGTGAGGAGTATCTTTTTGAGTTCAGGATGAAGGGGCAGGTCTTTTACCCTGATGTGGCTTTCGACCTTGCTTGCTTCCATGGTATCGTATCTTGTCAGCCCGGAATCCAGTTTATCTGGACTGAGCATCGCAAGCACTTTATCAAGATTCCCTGTGGCGAGCAATATCTTCACAAGCCTCTCCTGACCGTGCTTTCCTATTTTGAGCGATCTGGCTTCCCGCAACAGTTCCTTTGTTGCGCACTCCTCGCATATCTGCTCATTATGGAAGCGGATTGAATTGCCGCTGATCAGCGTATGCCTGCCCGCAGCAAGGCACAGCCTGCATGCGTTCGTGTATCCGTAATCCAGTTGATACGCTGAAAGGAGTTCCTTGAATCCAGCCTCAGACTCCTCGTTCCCTTCTGCGATTAGTATCTTATCAGCAAGGCGCAGGAGTTCTATGAGTTCCTCTGGAGCCCTGAAGTCTTCCTTATCGCCCTGCCGTATCCTGAATTTGCCCACACGCGCGCCTTTTGGGGTATGCTTGAGGATCAGGGTGCCCTGGAAAGAGGGCTCTCTTGAATTATCTTTGATGGGGAGGACGAGGAGCTTTGATTTCTGGGGGTGGATGATGATGTGGAGCATTGTTTGGATACTGAATGGGGGATGAGGGATATTAATTTTGGTGAGGACGAGGTAGTGAGGGCATAATAAAGTAGCATCTGTCCCAAAACCCCAGATTCTAAAAATATTCAATAAGTTCTACATTTCTACTAATACTTTCTGACCCCATATAATCTGACTAAAAAATATAGGTGTAATTATGTTTAAAAAATATGACCAAAAACAGCAATTCTTACTTCCCATAAGCCATGCAGACACTCTTGAACAATATTTCAAGCAGAATCCACCTCGAAGCATCGGCGATGCTCAAGATAGCATACAAAGATTAACTGGAATCAAGCGTTCGCCGACACAAATTAGGATATTTCTAAAAAAGATAGGCATGAGATGTCTTAAAGTCGGATTTGTCCCAGGCAAAGCCATATATCCAGAGAAGATTAGTGAACAAGAACTGTTTAAAAAAGATGAATTGGAACCACGTCTCGCAGAAGCAAAAGCAGGAAAGCGTTCTGTTTTTTTTGTTGATGCTGCTCACTTTGTCCACGGTGCATTTTTAGGATATATATGGTGTTTTATGCGTCTTTTCATTCCATCACCATCTGGAAGAAAACGTTTCAATGTGCTTGCTGCACTTAATGCGGTAAGTAAAGAAATTACTATAGTTACCAATGAGACCTATATCAATGCGGAAAGTGTTTGTCAGTTAATGGCAGAAATCGCCAAGTTGGGTTTTGTCAATCCCATCACTCTTGTTTTATAGCAAGAATCTCAAATAATCGTAAATAATTTATGAAAAATAAAAAACCGCAGATAAAGGCGCCCAGAGTCGCGCCTCTGGAGGGCGCATCCACGTATGCCTCCGCAGGGGCATACGTGT
>JAYTKX010000156.1:0-25653 GCA_043729865.1 Methanobacteriota archaeon | reverse complement strand
TGAATCAGAATGAAAAAAATCCGATAATCCTCAAAAAATACAAAAACACCGAGCATCCTCCCGTTGATGCCCCGGAATTCTATTCCGGGGTAGTGACTGAAGACGATAGGTTTTTCATGCTCGTATGAGACGATAAGAGTCCAGAACGACCTTTTCAAAGATAGAATCAGGCGCACACAGTCAAACGTTGCGACGGCACACCCAATCGCAGCAGAGCTGCGGGGCATGACGGTGCCGTCGCTTTGTAGTTTTGTTTTCATCCAAAATCCAAAAGCTTCATTTGGCTAAAACCTTCTTTTTCTTCCTTAGTTCCTTGTTTTTCAATATAATCTTTTATAATATCAGCTGTAACTCCATCTCCAATCGTTCCTATATATCCTCCATCTGTCCAAAATTGTCCGCCCCATAATTGTTTTCTTAAATCAGGGTATTTATTAAAAATGTGCTTGGCAGTTATACTTTTAATAATTTGCATAACATTTGATGGCGCATAGCTTGGTGCTGCCCCAACAAAAACATGTACATGGTCTCCATCAGTACCTATTGCATCAAACTCAAACCAATATCTTTTGCCAATCTCCAAGCACACTTGTTTAAAAAATTCTACTTTATCATTCTCGAATAATAATTTTTTTCTATATTTTATACAAAAAACCATATGATATCGAATTTTATACACACAATGGCTTGCATGCTTTAATTCTACCATCTATGTAAAATGTATACCCACGTTTAAAAATGTTACTTTGACTTGTCCCAATCGCAGCAGAGCTGCGGGGTATAACGATAAAATTAACTTTTGGGATGTGTTTGCTTATAACTGAGAGTTATTTGATAACTTACTTATAGTCTTTCAATGCAAATCGAAATTAGATATGTTAAAAGATGTAATACAATTTATTTATGTGTCGGGGGGATAAATGTTCATATGTAAAAAGTTAAGTTTTTGGCTATTATTGTTCATAGCTGTTGTAGGTGGCTTTTATATTTCTCCAGTTTCGGCTCAGGAAGATTTTGTTGTAACAGTTGGGGAAAATAAGGTTTTTACTGAATTCAATTATTATAACACAGTATTCGAGTTCAGTACACCTCCAGGTGATGACGTTGCTTTACCTATACCTATAAATGATAGAGAAAGTTATGTTGAAGGAAATATAGCCCGCGTATCGTTATTAGCTCCTCCAGGTTATGCTGGAGTATTATATGCGAACAGAGGTATTCAATTTGAATGGAATTTGGGACAATACACTTGGGAACAGGTAAAAAATTGGCCTGTAAATGTTACGGTTGATTTTTCTTATAAAATTACTGCTTCTTGGATTCAGGGATATGGCTCAGCTAATGCCTTGGTGGGTAGTAATCTAATAGGACCATGGTATGACGGAATAGGTCATGCAAGCGGTCTATCTTCGGGAAGTCGTAGTGCCACAATTAGTAGAACATATACAATGACAGTTGAAGAAATAGAAGCAAAAGGAAAGACTATTTTTTTGAAAGCATACTGTCAAGCACATTCTGTTCCTCCAACTGAATCCGGCTCAAACACACATTATTCTTCTGCAGAAGTAATAATTAATAGTATTAAAATTGAGTTTCTGCCGGACTTATCAGTTTCGATGGATTATAAACGTGATTTAAAAGATTATAAAACCAAAGATGATAAAACTGTTTATGGTGCGGATTCTGTTATATACACAATTACTGTCACTAATCTAGGTTCAGTGGATGCCACAGGTGTAGTGGTAAATGATTTACTCCCTTTAGGTTTGAAATTAATAAGCGCAGATCCACAAGGAGTATACGATCCAACTACTGGTATTTTGAATGTTGGAAACCTAGCAGCAGGTGCAAGTGCAAAATTCAACTTAACGGCAAAGGTAATACAATCTGGAGAAATTATTAACAAAGCCACCTTAAATGAGGATTCAAACCTTTCAAATAATGAAGCAAATGTAACATTTATTGCTCGTAACCCGGTGATCTTAGTACATGGATTCAAATCTGGCCCAGGTGCTTGGGATGCTTTGAGCAAAAAATTAAAACAAGAAGGCATTCGACATTACAAATTCGATTATTCCCCAGGATTTCAAGATCCATATTTTGTAGCTGGAAATTTTAATAATTGGGTAAACGGTTACCTGAGAGATGATGCTTATATAGGATATCAGGGTAAGTTTGATATTGTCTCCCATTCTATGGGAGCACTGGTCACAAGATTCTGGATGGAAGGAAATAGTGCAAATGCAGGAAATGTTGGACAATGGATTGGAATAGGACCAGTAAATCACGGAGCAGCTATAGCTGATATAATGGTGGATCCTACGGTAGCTCCAGAGATATATAACCAATTTAATTTGACTAGGAAAGTTAATAGATTATTTAATATTATTCCAATCGATTCTGATGCAGTTAGAAATATGACAACTACAGACCCGCAAATATTAGCCTTAAATAGTGATGGAATAGCCCCAGGGGTAATTTACAGAGTAATCATGGGAACAAATGTACGGCAAATTCCTAAGATGGATACGGTTGCAAAGATAGGTGATAATTACCAATTCACTACAGCAGGGGATGGAATCGTAGCAAACGTACAAAGCATGCTTATTGGATCTGCAACTACTGATTATTTCAGTGTTAACCACATTGACCTACCAAAAAATAGAGATGTAATAAACAAAGTCATAACATATCTTAAAAACAATTAAAAAAATTGTATTTGTTTAGCTCAGGCATAATTCCTGTCTGAGTATCTTTTCAAGTTCTTCAAATCCATTCTTCCCCTGCAACCTGCAAGTTGCCAATAAAGATGCAATATACTGATAATTCTCAGCCCCATTTTCTGACCGGAAACAACCAATGATCTTTCGCATTATCACATGCTCTCGCATAGCCTGTTCTCCAAGATTATTAGTCGGTTCCATACCAGGATAAAGCATACTGGTGTACCAGCATCCAAAACCATTTTTAAGATAAGTCAATGGTTTCTCCAATTCCTTGAACTCAGAATATTTTGCCGCAACCGCCTCCAATTCCTTCTCGAAAACGGCTTTTTTCTCTCTCCTCTCTTCAATAGAATGATCTCTATCCAGGAAATCCCTCAATTTTTTGAAACACGCATGAATATCTTCAGACAATCTTTTTCCATTTTCAGACGTATCAATGAAATGATCGGCTTCACGTAGTAGATGTGCCCAACATCGCTGAAGTTTGTCAATCCAACAATAAGCCCGCCATCCATCTGCAATATTAGCTCCTTTATGTCCTGAACCTAGAATTTCTTCAAGTACTTTCGTACCTCTTGATTTTCGAATAACGACGAGCGTTTCATTAGTATCTGTCCGGAATATCCAGAGCCACCAGTTTTCTCCATTGACTTTGATTCCGGTTTCGTCGATATATCTCCATTTTGCACTACGTATCTTCTGAATCCTGTCTTCATAATCATTTTTGCAGGCACTACCGACTCTTAATAATATATCATGAATTCCCTTTGGGCTAATTTCAAAGCTATTGTACTTCATTGCAAAGTCTTGTATTTTCCTTATTACACCTCTCAAATGAAATTTAAGCATCACAATATAAACAAGGAGAAATATTCCAAAGTTCCCTGTTTTCGGGCAATCAGGATGCTTTGAAATGAATTTATGTCCACAATCATTGCATTTGACCTTCCAACGATTATATTGAATTGTCTTGATCTTTTGCGGGGGAGGAAGGTCTTCGATTATTGATATTTCACACTTTTCCAATTTTTCTATGTTGGAACTGTCACATTTTTCACAATGATCGGCAATTACTTCTTTCGTTTCTTCAGGCTCTTTTGTTGGACGAGTTGCTCCTTTACATACGAGTATAACAGGGAATAATCGTATATTCCTAGAAATGCTATATACAGGCCTCGTACATCGAACGGGGTTTGTGACTGAAGGCGATATGTTTTTCATGCTCGTATATTATGTGATGGGAATCCAGAATAACCTTTTTCAAGCCCTAAAAATAGGCGCTCATCAAGTAAATACAGCCCAAAAACGATTAAGGCTTACGTTCACTATAGTAAAGGGGGGCTTGCTTTCTTCCATAAGCTACTTGCGACACGGTCTCAAAAATTTTATATACTATGTCACATATGCGACAAGGTAAGATAACATTTATGTATCAAATCACATAATAACAGGCTCATTAAAGAGGAAGACCACTTGAAAGCGTATCAGGAATATACCGCGGAAGCAGATGAATTGATGGCATTGGCAATGGAAGCGGACCTCATAATGCGCGAGGCGCGTGCAAGAGTGGAGGGTTTTAACATAAGGATGGCGAACATTGAAAAGGATTTGGGTATAGACCAACATGCTGCTCATGCTACTACCAGAGCGGTAGTGGACGGCGCTAAGGCAAGAAGAGATCCGCCTTGGGACTATCCTTCTTTGGAGATAGAGCAAAGCCTTAACGACACTAGAAGGCACTGGGAGAACACTTATCTGGCGGCTGTTGTAGAATTTCTACATTCAATTGCCGTTTTGAACGCCAGTCAATACGCTGCACAACACCAGGGTCATGACGGTCCTCTGAGTCACCATACTTTATTCGGCCACCCGGTAACGATTGATACCGACGCACTTAATGAGTTCCTTTGTTTTCTTGACGACAAACAAAAAAAACTTTGGGGCTTTGCGTTAGGAAAAACTGATGATCCCAATTTCCTTGGCGATATTGACACGTATCGAATCATTGCTGCCAAACCATTGGTGCGAGAACGGCTGTCAATCGACAGGGAGTTGCTTTCGAAAAAGGGCCTCGACTTGGCCTTGAAGCAAGCAGAAAAGAACGAGTTCGGATGGACCAGTGATTCCGAGCAATCCAATCCTCTCTGAATAACAGGAACCAACGAGCCCCAACCTACCATTCTTGGCGACGGGAATACCCGAACCAGAGTTGTGTTGTTAGCCGAGGAGATTTTTATAACCTGCGCCTGGATTGAAAAACTGAAAGCACGAACCGGTGGAAATATCAAAACCATGAGCATCCTCCCTGATGCCCCGTTTTTCGAAAACGGGGTCCGTGACTGAAGGCGATAGGGTTGTGTGCATCCATAGGATTATTTTTACCTGAATAACATTCATGGTGCTATAATTGGGGCACATTATAAACTAACTTAAATAGTTTAGAAAATGTTCCCTTTATTCCCTCAATATTTTCGAACTTAAACTATTCGTACCATTCCAAAAGTGTATTTATGACAAAAATTTTTAAAGTATGAGAGTAAATAAGAATGAGAGACTGATTGATATGGAAGAATATAGAGATGCGATTCTATGGCCAGCCAATCTAAATGAAGCTGGGCCAGATATGCCAAGGGAAGAAGCTGATGTTGAAGAGAATCTAAGATTCTTGAGAATAAACGGGGGAGTATTTTGGGATACTGCTGCAAGAAGAAAAGAACTAATGGGACCTTTTGAAGGATATATTTATAATACTTTGCCTATTGGAAAAGTTGAATGGAAATGTATAATCGAGTTTGTGATAAATCGTGATAGATTACTTGGAATGGTGGATCAACATCGTTATATTCCTTCTTTCCGCATGCAGTGCCTCACTGGACATTTTCGAGATGGCAGAAGACACGATCCAAGTCCGACTTGGATCAAAATTTTGGATTTTGAAAAGCTTAGAAATCCCCTTGATCTTCAAGATTTCGAAAAACTTGATGGAACACCGGTGGAAAATGTACGTGGTGGTTTTGTATATATTACACCCCCATGATCCGGGGAATGTGATAAACAAAAATCAATAACCATAGACAATATAATTCTCAAACATATTTTTCGCTTGCCCCTTCCATAAACATGAGTCCTAATAAGCAAATAGTTGATAGAATCATCATGCACCCGCGTCGGGATGCCTCAGCGCTTTCAGCCCGAGGTAGTGACTGCGGACAATGAGGATTCATGCTTGCATAAGGTGATAAGAATACAGAAGAACCTTTTTCAAGTGCCAAAAATAGGAGCTCATCAAGAAGATACAATCCAAAAAAGATTAAGACTTGCATTCACTGTTATGAGGAACTTTTATACATATGTGAGTAATAAAAGACACGCAGAATAAAAAATCCTTGAACAATATAATGCGAGGTCGTATTTGATGATAAGGGAATCGGTTTTCAGGCAAAAAGGAGTGTATGCAAATCGAGTTCGTATAAGCTCCCAAAATGGCAAGATATACGAACTGAGTTCGCACAAAAACGAGTTGGCAGGACACCTCACTTTATTTCGGAGTATCAATAAATGAATAGAATGAATCCTGAGGTTGATGTATTTCTTAGTAAAGCCAAAAAGTGGCAGGAAGAATTTAAGAAATTGAGAATGATCATCCTTGACTGTCACCTGACCGAAGAATTGAAGTGGGGTTGGCCTTGTTACACGTTTCAGGAAAAAAACATAGTTTTAATAGGTGGATTTAAAGAATATTGTGCGCTTTTGTTTATCAAAGGTGCCTTGTTAAATGATGCCAATGGTGTTCTAATCCAACAAACGGAGAATGTGCAGGCGGGGCGCCAGATCCGGTTCACCAATGTTCGAGAAATAGTTGAGATGGAACCCATCTTGAAAGCCTATATTTATGAAGCCATTGAAGTGGAAAAAGCCGGTTTGAAAGTGAATTTTAAAAAGAATACAGAACTCATATTTCCTGAAGAATTTCAAAATAAATTAGATGAAAATCCTGCCTTGAAAACTGCTTTTGATGCATTGACGCCAGGACGGCAAAGAGCATACAATCTTTATTTTTCTGCACCCAAACAATCCAAAACCCGGGAGTCAAGGGTTGAAAAATGTATGCAGCAAATTCTCAATGGAAAGGGATTAAATGATCAGTAAATTCGATGAGAAAATTGTGGGAACGTAAAACTTCGGGCAAAACTATTATCAAGTTTGTTAAACTTAAAATCATCGCTGCCTTTCCTGAGACCGGGTTCCGCTGGTTTTATCTGCCGCCGCATCAATGAGTAAAACTATGTCGCTCACCACAGTCGTACGGGATATCCGCTCACGGCAGAAGATAAAATTCAATCCCCCTGACAGGGCTACTGCGGTCTGGACAGGCAAGGACATCCTTGACGGAAAGCCCATAGCTACGCTCACTGTGATCTTCCAGACTACAGGTTGCCGCTGGAACAACTGCACCATGTGCGGCTATGTGTACGACAGCTCGCGCAATGCGCCGTCCCACGATGACCTGATGAAGCAGTTCGAGCACGCAATGTCGCGCTGCAGGGATGAAGAATTCGTTGTTAAGATATTCACGTCAGGAAGCTTCCTTGATGACGGCGAGATACCCGCCCCCACCAGAATTGAGATGCTCTCGCGCCTTGGCGCAGATGCCCGGGTGAAAAAGGTGATCGCTGAGACTAGACCAGAATATGTGACGCAGGAGAAGGTATCCGAATGCACCGCTGCTCTGGGTAAAAGGTTCGAGGTGGCTGTCGGGCTTGAGACAAGCAATGATACGATAAGGAAGGACTGCATCAACAAAGGCTTCACGTTCGAGGATTTTGTAAGGGCAAGTGAATCAGCAGAAAAGAAAAATGCGACTGTTAAAGCATATCTTCTTCTTAAACCGCCCTTCATTTCAGAAGGAGATGCGGTAAAAGACATATTACAATCAATAAATGACGCAGCGGAGCATGCAGGAACGATATCTGTCAATCTCTGCAATGTCCAGAAAGGTACGCTCATGGATGAAATGTTCGAGCGCGGCGACTATCGTCCTCCCTGGCTCTGGAGCGCGGTGGAAGTCCTGAAGCTGGGAAAAGAGGCAAATCCAGACACTGTCATTATGTCAGACCCGGTGGCTGCTGGTTCAAAGCGCGGTCCGCATAACTGCGGGAAATGCGATAATGACGTTGCTGAGGCGATACGGGTTTTTTCGCTTACTCAGGATAAAGGGGTTTTTGAAGGTCTCAGTTGTGAATGCAGGGAACTGTGGAAAAAAGTTGTCGAACTTGAGAGTTTCACATTCGGCGCGTCGATGGTGAAGTAAAATATTCAATATTTATCCCCATGGGGTCTGATGCACCTTCATATATTGTCCCTTTTTTTTCATCCAGCTTCCCATTAAAAGCCCTGCCGCAGCGCCGCCTAAATGTGCGCTGAGCGCGATCGGGTCGCCCCCGACTATGAAAATAATATCAAGCAGGGTGAAAAATACCAGGGCATGGGTGAGCTTCATTGGTACGGGAATGAAAAAAAGATAGACCCGGATCTCAGGAGCAAGGATGGCAAGACATGCGAATATCCCAAACAGCGCCCCGCTTGCCCCGACCGCGGGGGACGGAGGAGAATTGAACATAAAATAAATGAAAAGAGACCATAGCACATAACTTACCCCTCCAGTAATCCCTGAAATGAAAAATACTGTAAGGAACTTTTTCCCCCCGATCCTGCGTTCAAGCTCAGGTCCGAAGAAGTATAAAAACATCATGTTGAACAGAAGATGGAAACCGCCGTTGTGAAGGAACATATGAGTCACAAGATTCAAGGCAAATTTCAATTGTTGAGTTAAAATATCAGAAGGGAAAAGGGCAAAATATAGAAAATATTTATAACCTATGACAAAATCCAGAAAGAAGGACACAAGCACTATCGCAAGGATGGTCAGCGAATAACTGGACTTTATAACAGACATGGCTTTATATACCGGGCGAAAAGGGGATGGTCTTTCTTTCTTCAATGTCAACCTGCGATCAGGGAAATTATATTTCCCGCTCTCACGAACCCTTTCTTTTAACTGTACAAGCCCAGGGCAGTTGTGGGATTCGGGCAAACGGTGGTTGTAACAGAACGATCCGCCGCAGAATTTGCAATTGAACGGCATCGGGTCCCGGAAACTGCAGTAATCGCATTCTTTTGACATCATGCCAGTGTATATCTCTAAAGGTTAATAATTTATCGAAAGTCTCTCCTTCATAAGTTCGCCCCTGAAAAAAACATACACCTCTAACTCCCCGCCCTTTTTGAATTCCCTCATTTTTCGGTCATACATCTGCTGGCTGTGCCTGAGACCGTGCTTCCTGAAATGCTCTTCCATCTTATTCATGAACGCAAGTTTCTGCCTTAAAAAGGCGATCTCGTATCTTTTTACAGACCGTGTTATCTCCCTGACGGCTTCAGGGTCGATCTCGCTGTGGTACACTCCATGCTGGTCAAGACCCCCTATCTGCCTCCAGTCCATATTCCCATCCTCATCCTCCTCTCTGTGCAGCATGTAAGGATATATCCTGCAAATCTCGGGACGGTCGCTGTAATGCTCGCACCTGCCCCCTGTATAGAATATGCAGTCTCCACCGGGTCTGTTCCTGAGGGCATAACCCATCACATAGAACCTGCCCAGGTTATCGCAAAACTCATAATACGGCGCAGGTCGAAGCGCTTCTTTCCCTGCAACTTCGATGAACCTCTCAGCATCGTCATCCAGGAGGAACACATGATCATTGAACTCGCTGGTACAGCATTTGCCGCATCTGTCGCATTCAAATCCAACTTCATGGATTATTTTCTCGAATCGGTCGTCAGGAAAGGCTGTTATGCCGCCTATCTCCTGCTCTATATCATCCTTTCCCGCGGTGATTCTCATCAAGCTTTTTCCAGTTATTCTCTGGTGAAATATAACAGTACGCTCAACGCCATAAACTCAAGGGCGTCCGGGATAATAATGTATAATGGATTGTATCCCAGCAGGTTGACTATAAATGGATATTCCTTCATGGTGGACTCGTTTGCTAAAATCAAAAGTAGCAGGACGGCCCGGGTAACGCTCTGGAGAAGGAGAGCAAGAGTGAATATTATTAGACCGAGCGTGAAATTTGACTTTATCTTCCTGTATATCTCAATATAGGATACTAAGAGCACAAGCAATAATACGATATTTCCTGCTGTGATATAGTATGCTATCTCTATTATCTGAATGGGATTTCCTCCTTATTATCTTTATTTACTATCTTTATTAATTTTTTCCCAAATTTGATTGAATTCATCTAAATTTGCCTCCATAGCCTTGGATATAAAATACATGGCGCCGTACTTTTCGCCTTCCATCGTAATAACCCCGTTTTTTAAAAGAACATCCAGGTGATGTCTTATGGTCTTATAATCCATGTTCATAGACTCAGCTAACTGGTTAGCGTTATACGGTCTATCAATAAGGTTCTTAAGGAGCAATGCGCGGGTCTGCCCGCCGCGAGTTCCTGCAATAAGATACCATATCAGTTTTTTCAGAGGTTATCCTCCTGTCCTACAACAGGGCTAATTAATCTATTAATAATTATAACTTTTGGTAAAAACTTTTAAACCTGACCACTGTAACCGCGGACCTTGAAATCGGCGCAGTATTCTTTTGCGATCTCCCTGCATCTATCAATATCCACAGCAGGCAGGTTGACCACTGTGAAGCGCAGTTCCATTCCTGCCTTTGAGACATCTCTTGCGAATTCCAGCATTCTGGAATAAGCGTTCCTGGATTTCGGAGCGCACAACCGGTTGTAGGTTTCTTCATCGTGGGCGTTCAGGCTGACTGAAACTATTTTCATTCCAGCATCTGCAAGTTCCTGCGCCACCTTCCTTTCAGGGTAAAGGAGCCTTGCATGACCAATGGTGTCAAGCCGCACAGGCATCCCGCGAGCAGCAAGCCACCTGGTGATCTCAAGGACATCATCAAGACGCACCAGCGGTTCCCCCAGACCTGTAAAAACAACTTCGCTGTATTTTTGAAGTTCAACCTCTGAAAGCTCTTTAATAATGTCGGAAAGTACCGGTTCCTTCGTAAGCCGCAGGTTATAACCATATACTCCATCAGAATAACGCTTAATGCAAAAAACACATTCTGCGGTACACCTGTTAGTAATGTTGAGGTACAGGTTCCCGTGTGCTTCATATAGAATGGTATCTTTTGTGTCCATATCCTATTTACAATAAGTAAGTAATGCCTCTTATTACTTTTCCTCACTTTGTTATTACTTCACATCCAC
Organism: Methanobacteriota archaeon; assembly: GCA_043729865.1. Lineage (GTDB taxonomy): Archaea > Halobacteriota > Methanosarcinia > Methanosarcinales > Methanoperedenaceae > Methanoperedens. Next base: position 14,633 of record JAYTKX010000156.1, on the reverse strand, counting down.
TTTCGCCAACTATGACGGTATGTTCTGATTGAGCCACTATAGCTCCGCTGGATTCGATCAATTCGAAATATTCCCTTAGCCCTTTCAAGTCATCTATACTCATTTCGGGAACCCATCTCCTTGCAAATGGGAGTGAACCGAACCTGTTCATGATAGCTTGATGCGCTTTTGTCCTGGCTTTTCCTGCTGAATAGATGTGCGGTCTTCCGTATCTGATGTTTCCACTTCCGTATGTTGCAAAGGGTTCTATTGCAAATACCATGTCTGTTTTTATTTTATGACTGAAAAAGCTCCCGTAATTTGGTATGCTTATGCCTGCATGGAGCTTGTACTGCTCAAGGCTGTGCCCGGTCAGGTCTTTTATAGGATTAAATCCCTGCTTTGTTATTGTCTCTTCGATAACTTTCCCGATCGTCCTTGTCTGAACACTGTCCCTGATGGATAATATAGCTTTATCGAGCGCGTCTTTAGATGCTCTTATTAACCCGATGTGATCCTCTGTTCCGACCTCCACTGTCTTCGCAGTATCCGCAATATAGCCTTCAATGTGCACCCCGATATCTACCTTGACGACATCCCCTTTCTTAAAGCGCAGTATATCATCGTCCGGCGTGTAATGTGAGGCTATCTCGTTGAGGGATATATTGCAGGGAAAGGCGATGTTCCCTCCCATGTCTTTTATCCGGTTCTCAGCGTATTGCGCAACCTCAAGGAGCGGCACGTCCTCTTTAATGCATGATCCTGCTTCTTTCAGTACCTGAGCAGCAATTTTTCCTGCATCATGGTAATGTTCGCGGATGTACTCGTTCATGGCTCTCGTGTAACTAATGCCGCGCCTGCCAATATAAGCGCACCGCCCATCATAATGGGGATCGAGATGCGTTCATGGAGTATGAGAAAAGACAAAATAACAGCGCTCACAGGCTCGATAAGCCCGAGTATACTCGCGCTTGATGCCCTTACCTTATTTAATCCATTAAAATAGAGCGATATGGCAAGTATGGTAGGGAATATCGCAAGTAGGATAAGATAAACAATGTTCCCTAAAACAATATCTAAGGGAACGGCGGCTGCAGGTAAAAGCAGCAGCATGGCTATCATGAAGCTCCAGAAAGCCTGGCTGTACCCTGAATAACTTTTGCTGATATACTTTGAGGTCATTATCTGGAAGGCGTAGGAGATGCCTGAGAGCATGCCTGCGATTATTCCTGTTAATTTCAATGAAATATCAAGTTTTCCCGGGTCTATGATAAGTATGACTCCTGCAATGGACAGGCAGAGCGCCAGCCACCCCTTTCCTGCGGAGCGTTCTTTGAGGAGCAAAGGAGAGAACGCAGTCACATACAAAGGGGCTGTATAAAGCAATAATACCGCAATAGGGACAGATGCTTCCATTATAGATATAAAGAAGGTAAGCATAGTGGTTATCTGGAGTACGCTGAATAACACCAGGTAGAGCTTTTTGTCTTTAAGCCTGAGTTTGTTAAGGTTTCCTGAAAGTGAGAAAAAGACCATGAAAATAATAAATGCTAAAGTGACCCTGTAAAAAATGATACTAAGCGGCGTCATGCCGCTTATCATTTTAACGAGTATCCCGGCAGTACCCCACAGCGCCGCTGCTGTGATGATCTCGCCGTAGCCTTTCCAGATAAATTTCATAACCCTAAATAATCCGCTCCTCTCCTTTTTCCCGCGTCCTTATCCTGACATCTTTCATAAACGTCAGGCTTCCTGCAAGGGCTGCAAGTTCATCTCTTCCCATGGGTTTTTCCTTCCGTATATTCTTATCAGGGGCATATTCAGGTATTCCCTGCTGAAGCACATACGTGCAATCCCGTCCTGCGACACTCCCTGCTATCTCCGGGACATCGGCGGCAAATGAGGGAAAAACAGTTGTCCTTACTTCGATATCTACATCCCTGAGGTTCAAAGATTCCAGAGCTTTTTCACCTGCATCCCCGATACCTCCGGTTATCGTTCTGTATTTCTTCATGTTTCCAGGCGGGGCTTTGATATCAAGGAAGATCCGGTCGAGAAGCTTCTTCTTTATCAGTACCTCAAGCCGCTCCGGGTAATATCCATTTGTCTCTATACCCACAAGAAGACCCAGCTCTTTTGCGAATCCAGCCAGGCGCTCCAGTTCACGGGGATGCATTGTGGGCTCACCGCCAGAGAAGACCACGGCGCTTATGAATGTTTTTGCGTCAAGTATCTCCTTCTCGATTTCCTCAATATTGACAGCTTTCCCTTTCTTGAAGAGGGGTTCAAGACGGTCGTTCACGTCGATGAAGTTCTTATTTGAGCAATAGATGCAGTTAAAATTGCAGCCGTTGAAGAAAACCACAGATACAGACCTGCCATACCAGTCTATAGTGGATACAGGGATCATTATGCCGCTAAAAACCATTGTCATTATTATCCTCATCAAAAAGATTAAGAGTCAATAAACCAATTTGATAGAGGGCGTAATATTAAAACTTGCGCCTGGAAGTCAGGTATACATCGTTACGATGTAATTAAAACGGGTTATGAAACGGAGGAATACGAATGTCGGAAATGTCTGAGATGATAAGAAAGATGGGATTGTTCAGTGTCGGGGTAATCTCCCTGACGCAGGAAAAAGCCGAGGAATTCACGCAGGAAATGATGAAAAAGGGCGAGATGAGCAGGGAAGAAGGAAAGAAGTTCGTCAAAGAAGTTTTATCTGAGAAGGAAAAGCAGGTAAAAGATCTTGAAGATAAGATAAATGAAATGGTCGAGAAGGTCATAAAGAAAAGCGGTGTGGTTATGAAAAGCGATATCTCGGCTCTTGAAAAGAAGATAGAAAAACTGGAAAAGACCATTCAATCGCTCTCGAAAAAATAGAGCGCTCCCACCGTGAACCTGCTGGATAACGAGTACGCCTACGTCAAACGATATCGCCAGATCGTTGACGTGATGGTAAGGCACGGGTTCGGGTATCTTGTGGAGAGGTTCGGTCTTCGTCCTGTGCGGTCTGTGCGCGAAAGACTGTTCGGGAAAAGACCTGCCCCTGAGCATCTGCTGGTAATATCCGAAGCAGAGAGGCTGCGCCATGCGCTTGAGGAACTTGGGGTCACGTTCATCAAGTTCGGGCAGATATTGAGCACGCGCCATGACCTTGTGCCTGAGGAATACATTAAAGAGCTTGCCATGCTCCAGGATAATGTGCCTCCTTTCGGGTATGATGGGGCAAAAATGGTGGTGGAAAAAGAATTCGGGAAAAAGCTCGATGAGATTTTTCTATCGTTCGAGCCTGAACCGATAGCTGCGGCATCAATAGGGCAGGTGCACCGCGCAAGGCTGCTTGAGGGGGAGGAAGTCGCTGTCAAAGTGATGCGTCCGGGCGTAGAAAAACAGGTAGATACTGACCTTGCGATCATGATGAGCCTGGCAAGATTTGCAGAAAAACATATAAAAGAGAGTAAGTTTTTCAATCCCGTGGGGTTTGTTGAAGAGTTTTCCCGCATAATCAGGTATGAGACCGATTATGTGCATGAAGCAAAAAACGCTGAGCGGTTTTACAATAATTTCGCAGGAAGCAAGACTGTCAAGATACCGAAAATATACTGGAAATATATCACAAGACATGTTCTGACGCAGGAATATTCTGACGGCATCAAGATATCAGATATCACGCAGATAGAAGCGTCGGGGCTGGATAAGAGAAAGATCACGATAGACATTGCGAACGCATACCTGAAGATGATATTCGAGGATGGTTATTATCATGCTGACCCTCATCCTGGCAACATACTTGTGACCCGCGAGGGGATCATCGTATTTCTTGATTTCGGGATGGCAGGATACGTCGACCCGGAACTTCGGGAATGCCTGGTAAACCTTGTAATAGCTATCCAGAGAAACGATGTTGCATTCCTTATAGAGGCTCTCACCGAAATGGGATTGATAGTGGATGGAGCCGAAAGCCCCGCGTTCAGGATCAAGCTTGAAGAACTCATTAACCAGTACTACAGCATGACCTCGAAGTTCATTGACCCTGCCAGGTTCCTGCGTGACCTGATAGATATCCTGATAAAAAGCAGGGGTAAAGTTCCTTCGAATCTCATGCTGCTGTCAAAGACCCTTGTTATCAGGGATGAAATAGCACGAAAGATCGACCCTGAGCATAATTTTGCTGAACTTGTGGAACCGTATGTTAAGAAAATGATAGAGGAGCGCGTTAGCGCCACATATGTCCTTAAAGAGACTGCACGAACCATTTGGGACTTTGCCAGGCTTGTTAAAGCCCTCCCCAGGAGGGTGAATAACATCCTTTCGAAAGCCGAAAAAGGGACAATGAAGTTCGAACTTGAACACAAGGGCTTTGAGGCTCTTGTGGAAGAAATGGATGTGACCAGTAACAGGGTGTCCTTCAGCTTGATAATATCAGCGCTGATCGTTGGTTCGTCCATTATTATCACGACCGGTATGTCCCCACGTTTCTTTGGAGTGCCGCTTCTGGGGATTTTTGGGTTTTTCATTGCCGGAGTTCTCGGGTTCGGACTTGTGATCTCCATCCTGCGGTCAGGGAAATGGTAATGTCCTTATATGATTGCAGATCATTTATTAATGAAAATCCTGTTAGAAACATTTGAACCGCAGATTGATTTTGCACAGGTAAAATAATGACTCTCGCCCTCGTTGCGCCAACGCCAGTTGAATCAAAAGATATAAGACGTTATATACATCCGGCGCCGGGTGATGAGCTGAAAACCGTTTTTGAAGGAGAGATAGAAGGCAGCAGTATAATTTTTTCACACTGCGGCGTGGGAAAGGTCAATGCGGCGCATTCCGCGACACTGATACTTGAGAACTATGAAGTGAGCGTTCTAATACTATTTGGCATCGGGGGCGCGTACCCGGATTCAGGACTGAAGATCGGCGACATCGCTGTTGCGGAAAGTGAGAACTACGGGGAGGAGGGTGTGCTGATAAAAGAGGGCTGGAACTCCATGGAATTCACGGGTTTTCCATTATTGAAGAAAGAGAAGGAATATTACAATACCTTTCCGCTGGATGCAAGCATGTCGTGGCTTGCGGCAGATGCATCTAAGGACTGCGGATTCAATGTGAGATCAGGCAATTTCGTGACAGTGTCGCAGTGCTCCGGCACACGTAAATCCGGGGCGCTCATGAAGGAACGGTTCAACGGGCTCTGCGAGAACATGGAAGGCGCTGCTGCTGCACATATCTGCGCAATGTACGGCGTCCCGATGGTTGAAGTCAGGGGCATCAGCAATATCATCGAGGACAGGGATATGAAGAAATGGGATATAAACAGGGCGGCTTTGAACTGCAATAAGGCAGTGATGGAACTTGTCAGGAGATTTAAATGAAAAAGCTCTCCCTGGGCTATTCCCCATGCCCCAACGATACGTTCATCTTCTATGCGCTGGCTCATAAAAAAATCAGGGGCAGCGTGGAATTCTCTGAAACCCTGAAGGATGTGGAGACGCTTAACAGGATGGCGCTGCGGGGGGAACTTGATGTAACTAAGGTTTCATTCAATGCTTTCTGTCATCTCCGGAAGGATTACTGCCTGCTCCATAGCGGGAGCGCGCTGGGAAGGGGCTGCGGTCCCCTGATAGTTGCGAAGGACAGGATAAATATCGCAGACCTTGCAGGGAAAAAAATAGCCATCCCCGGAAAAATGACAACAGCTTACCTGCTATTGCAGTTATTTGATCCTGATATCAGGAATGTGGTTGAGATGCCTTTTGACCGCATCATGAACGCTGTGAGCCTTGGCGCTGTGGATGCGGGATTGATAATCCATGAGGGGCGGTTCACCTATCCTGAGTACAATCTAGTGCAGCTTATTGACCTCGGGGAATGGTGGGAAGGGGAAACAGGATTGCCCATACCTCTTGGCGGGATAATCACGAAGAGAAGCCTTGGCGCGGATGTAATAAACGAGGTCGACCTGATGCTAAAAAAGAGCGTTGAGTTTGCGTTTGCGAACCGAAGCATGACTCGCGGCTACATCAAAGAACATGCGCAGGAACTGGATGATGAGGTAATCGACCAGCATATCGGGCTGTATGTTAATGATTATACACTGGAAATAGGGGATGGAGTTGCTGCGGTGGAAGAGCTGATGAAAAGGGCGGAGGAATTGCATCTGGTTCCACACTCTAAAATGCATATCTTTATTGATTAACGGGCTTTGGGACAAGCTGGGAAATCTCTTTTGAAAGTGGAATTGACCGTTTCCGAAATAGACCTGCAATGATACTCTTCAAGCCACTTTTGTGGATCATTAATAAGAGTCAATAACATTTCAGTCCATGCAGAACTTCCCCTCATTTTTAAGGTAAATCCTTCTTTAGGATATATTCTGGGAATGGCTCCCATACTTGAAACAGTAGTGCAATTCAATCTTGAAATATAAGCCGCATCTCCTGCCACTAAATCAATTTGTTCATAATTTAAGAATCTTGCCAGATATCCCCAGCACTTTTTTCAGGTAATACCCTGTATAAGACCCCTCAGTCCTTGCCACCTTCTCAGGCGTCCCCTCTGCAACTATCCTCCCGCCGTTATCCCCGCCTTCAGGACCCAGGTCTATGATATGATCAGCCACTTTGATGACATCCAGGTTGTGTTCGATGACCACGACGCTATTCCCTGCATCCACGAGCAGCGAGAGCATATCCAGAAGTTTCTGTATATCTGCAAAATGCAGACCCGTTGTGGGCTCATCAAGTATGTAGAGCGTCCTTCCCGTGCTCCTTTTACTGAGCTCTGTGGAGAGTTTGATGCGCTGCGCCTCGCCGCCAGATAGCGTGGTTGCAGGCTGCCCGAGCCTGATATATCCAAGACCCACGTCAAACAGCGTCTGAAGCTGCCGCTTTATCCTTGGAATATTCTCGAAGAACGAAAGCCCCTCCTCCACTGTCATATCCAGGACCTGAGCTATGTTCTTTCCTTTGTAGGCTATCTCAAGTGTTTCGCTGTTGAACCTCTTCCCGTGGCACACCTCGCACGGCACATATACATCGGGTAAAAAGTGCATCTCGATCGTGATTATACCGTCGCCCTTGCAGGCTTCGCATCTGCCTCCCTTCACGTTAAAGCTGAACCGTCCCGGCATGTAACCTCGAGCCTTTGAGGACTGAAGCTTTGCGAACATGTCTCTTACCGGCGTAAAAACCCCGGTATACGTTGCAGGGTTGGAACGCGGCGTTCTGCCGATAGGTGACTGGTCGATTATTATTGCCTTGTCAATGTTCTCAAGCCCTATTATGCCCCTGTGCGCTCCCGGCTTTTCCTTTGCATGGTAGAACCTGCGCGCCAGTGCCTTATACAGGATCTCATTGACGAGCGTGCTCTTTCCCGAACCTGAGACACCGGTAACGCATGTCATCACGCCAAGAGGGATATTTACATCTATCTGCTTCAGGTTGTTCTCACCTGCTCCCACGATCGTTATTTTGCCCTTCGAACTTCTTCGCTTGCCCGGGACAGCTATCGTTTTTTCGTGGCTCAGATATTTCCCGGTAAGTGATTTTTCACACTTAATGACGTCATCCTGGCTTCCCGTGACAACCACCTCGCCCCCGTGCACTCCTGCGCCCGGTCCCATGTCCACGATAAAATCAGCGCTGCGTATCATCTCTTCATCGTGCTCAACCACTATTACCGTATTCCCCAGGTCTCGAAGCTGGGTGAGCATGTGTATCAGCCTGCCGTTATCCCGCTGGTGGAGACCTATGCTCGGCTCGTCAAGGATATACAGTACACCGACAAGGCTTGAACCTATCTGCGTTGCAAGCCGTATCCTCTGGCTCTCGCCACCGGACAGGGTGCCGGCAGCCCTGTCAAGAGTGAGGTAATCAAGACCCACGTCCATCAGGAACCCCAGCCGGGCCCGCAGTTCTTTCATTATGGGCTTTGAGATTATCGTCTCTTTTTCAGAAAACGCGATGCTGTTAAGGAACTCGATCGCCTTCCTGACTGACATGCGGGTCGTTGCGATAATGGACTTCCCGGCCACTGTAACGGCAAGACTGGATGGTTTCAGCCGCTCGCCATTGCATACCGTGCATGGTTTGATGCTCATATACTGCTGTATCCTTTCCCGCGCCTCCTCAGATTGCGATTCCCTGTATTTGCGCGCCAGATGCGGGAGTATCCCTTCAAAAACGCTCCTGTGCTCCCATAGCCCCTCCCTTACGCGCGGAACGTACCTGAAAAGCACTTCTTCGCTGCTGCCGTGCAGTAACACATCCACGTGTTCGGGTTTCAGTTCAGAAAATGGTGTCTCAAGTGAGAAACCGTAGTGTTTTGCCACAGACTGGAGCATCTGGAAATAATACCCGTGCTCGTATCCCCATGGTTCAATGGCTCCCTTACCCAGGGATTTACTCTTATCAGGTATTATGAGGTCATGGTCGAATTCCATCGTGCTCCCCAGCCCCTGGCAGGCAGGACACGCGCCGCGCGGGCTGTTGAACGAGAACATGTTGGGCTCAAGCGGCTCAAAACTGATACCGCATTTCGTGCAGGCTGCATGCTCGCTGAAAAGAAGCTCTTTGTCTCCGATCACTTCAACGACGACAATGCCGTTCCCCTGCTTCAGCGCCGTAGCCAAAGAATCCGCAAGCCTCTCCTCTATCCCTGGTTTTATTGAAATCCGGTCGACAACAACATCAATATCATGCTTCTGCTGCTTGTTAAGGATCATTTCATCGGACAGATCATGCATCTTCCCGTCCACACGGACGCGGGCGAATCCCGAAGAGGCAAGTTCTTCAAAGATCTGTTTGTATTCGCCTTTCCTCTGTCTCGCAACTGGAGCAAGCACATGGAGCTTTGCGCCTTCATGCAGTGACATGAGCCTTCTGACTATCTGCTCCACTGTCTGGGGAGTGATCTCGCTTTTGCAGTTGGGGCAGTGCTGCCTTCCTATCCTGGCATAAAGCAGGCGCAGGTAGTCGAATATCTCTGTGACCGTGCCAACTGTCGAGCGGGGATTCTTGCTCGTGGATTTCTGTTCTATGGATATGGCTGGTGATAAACCTTCGATGTATTCCACATCAGGTTTGTCCATCTGACCCAGGAACTGGCGGGCATATGCCGACAGGGATTCCACATACCGCCTCTGTCCTTCCGCATACAGGGTATCAAAAGCAAGCGATGATTTCCCGGAACCGGAAAGCCCTGTTATCACGATCAATTTATTCCGCGGAAGCTCAAGGTCTATGTTCTTGAGGTTATGGACGCGGGCGCCCTTTATCACTATCTTATCTGATGACATGAGCCCTCACTTTATTCTTGAAACTCCCTGCTTCACTTTGAGGAGCAGCTTATCGGGCACATGTTCAAGAAGTTCAGGTTCAAGATGCACTGCCTGTATCCATGCATTTGCCGATCTTTCGAAACTCCCGAGGTCATAATACACTCTCCCTATACCATGATACGCCTCCGGAAGTTCAGGATCCAGCCTGAGAGCTTCCTGAAATTCCCTGAGCGCGTCCTCATGCCTGCCCCGCCGGGCATAGAGCATCCCGAGGCTGCTGCGGGCAGGAAGATAATCCGGATCAAGCCTCACTGCTTCCTGGAACTCCTTGATAGCATCGGGAAGTTTTTCCTGTTCTGTATAGATATTCCCCAGACTATAGTGGGCGATCGCATTGTCGGGATGGAGGGTGAGCGCGGCTTCAAATTCCAGAAGCGCCTCCTCGTACCTCCCTGCCGACGCATAGATGTTCCCAAGGTTGCAGTGAGCCTCCGGATATCCGGGTCTAAGCCTTAGCGCCTCCCTGAGCCTTTCGGTTGCTTCATCCATCAGCCCCATCCTGTGATACGTGACTGCGAGATTATTCAAGACCTCAATATATTCCGGGTCAAGCCTGAGAGCTTCGTTAAATTCTTCGACAGCGTTCCCGTACATTTCAGCCCTGTCGTATGCCATGCCAAGGTTGTTATGGATATTATGGGAAAGACCAGATCCCGATGTAACATGGAAAATGGAGTAATACTGCGCGATGTGTTTTGATGTTTCATCATCTGATGCCGGGTTTTTCAGGTGGTGATCGTTTTCTTTATGTTCATACAGCCTGGCATCTATCTCCAATATGGAATCGATGCTGAAATCCACGAAGATCATGGAAAAAGGTGTGAATCCTTCTATTATTATAAAGACGTGCGGGCCTGAACTTGCAGCTTTTACTTCATGGATGAACCGGCTCAGAATAATATATCCGAGCTGGGTGATGGCGGCGCATGATGCAAGGAATTCCTGTTCTTTCCTTTTTTCTTCATGGGATATGCGGGAGTTATCAATGATAGCAAAGATGTCTTCACCCCTTATATCCAGTCCATTGACCAGGAGTTTTATCAGCCCTGTGGGGTAATCAGGGCGGTAGATGCCTTTATTTTCCATGCGCTTCATAAGTTCTTTCATGGTGTTGATAAGACCTGCCTGATCTTTTGCATCTATGGCTTCTCTCGCTTTCTGTTCAAGTTCATCAAAACCGATATCATTTAATAAATTGTCAAGTTCATCTACGATATTCTGTATGATCGCCTCACAGTAGCCGAGGTGCAGTAGCAGTTCGTGTATATCCGGGGAAGTGTTTTTTTGGGTCATTTCTTTCTGGTATTTATGCCGTGAAAATCTTCAGCATTATGAATATCAATGCAATGATAAATATTACGCCAAATACAACCCATGATGCCGTGCATAATCCTGGGATCGTATTGCAGATATGCCTTGTAAGGACAAATGCTATATAAACACCGAATATCACTCCAGCAATTATGATCTCGGATCTATCGGATGGGTCCATGAGCAGCACTAATGCTGGCAAGTATAATAATCTATTTTATCGCCCCGACATCAGAAAAACCCTGCCTCTGCCCCATACCTGCCTCTTTTTGCAGTTTCTCCTGGTGGAACAATAGCTTGACCACATTCTGCGCATGCTCGCGGGTGCGCCTTTCCATGAGCCAGGCAAGCTCTTTCTCATCCTTTGCTTCATCCTCATGCACGAATACCTCGATGATATGCGTATTCGTCATGAGCTGAGCCTGAATTATCCCCTGTGAGGCTTCGTGAGCGCACATTTTGTCTATTGCCTGCGAGCCAGGCATGCCAAGAGCCATGACTATATCGCATTTTTTCTCATCGATCAATTTTTTGCATGCCACCGGAAGGTCTTTTACCCCTGGCACAGTGTAACGCTCTATCTGGAGAGACGCATTTTTCCTGAGTTCATCGATTGCTATTTTCCCCATATTGATGCGGGAGAATGTGGTATCTGCGATTCCGACTCTATGCATATCAAATGATGTAAAGGCTTTTAACTATATTAAATTGATTCCCGGATTATCCTGCAATTTTGTGCGGATCAATTCTTCCAAGCTTTCAATTTTTGCTTCCAGGTCGGTGCTCATGCGGTCTGTTCGGTCCTGTACGCCTCTAACTTGCCTTTCCTCTTTTTAACATACGCTTTCATGGCGCTCTGATGGATCAAGTACAATGAAATTGCCTTTTCCATTTCTTCCCCTAATTTCCCGCCTAATTTGCCATGTTTTTCAAGAACATATTTTTTAAAAAGCTTTTCCAATTCAGGTGAAATCTCTATATTCATGAGGAAATATTTTAATTTATAACATTAAGTAGTTAACTATTCAAATAGTAAAACTGCGGCGCCTTCCGGTTCGCCTGTGTTCAGTATCGCGGCTGCCGGGGCACTTCGCGGGGAGTCGCGCTTTCCGTTCTCTTGATGCAGGAGGAGAGATGCACGGAGGGATTTTGAGCATTTGGGGGGGAGGGGTTGGAGCCCGAAAAGCTTAATATCTTAGAATTCCTGGAGTGGAGTAATTATATCATTAAGATCACTCAAATTCCCGGATACTGACCAGACCATGTTTATAGACAATGATCTTCATCGGTTTTTTTGATTTAATATCCTTTGTTTCCACTAAAATAAGCTCATACTTATCAAAACCAGTCAATATCCCGGTTATTGTTTTCCCACTCATGGTTTCACAAACAACTACTTTATTCATGAAATCATACAAATACGAATTCTGTGGCTTTTCATCCCTATTTCTTTGTTCTCCAATCATATTAATATCACTCTATCTTTTGGATCAGAAACGAACATCAAGCTCATTGCTAAAACTATGAGTCTCCTCTGAACAATTACTAACCATGTTCGCCTAATTAATAAAATGTTTGATTCATATATACATGATTTATTACTCTGGCAATTAAATAAGGAATTAATGTCCTTATCAGATATAATAATCCGGAAGATCCGCCAGGATGGCGCGATCTCCTTTCGCGACTTCATGGACATGGCTCTATATTATCCCGGGCTTGGATATTATACTTCAGAGAAAGACAAGATAGGAAAAAAGGGAGACTACTACACAAGCCCTTACCTGACCCCTGCTTTTGGCGAGATGCTGGGGGTGCAGCTTGAAGAGATGTGGCGCATCCTCGGTGAAAAAGAGTTCACTGTTGTGGAAATGGGAGCAGGTACAGGACTTCTGTCAATGGATGTTCTTGGGTATCTCAAAGGACATACTGAATTATCCCGCGACCTTGATTACTGCATCGTCGAAAAAAGCCCTGCTCTGCAAAAAGAACAGCAGGAGAGGCTCGGTGAGAATGCGAGATGGTGCAGTTCCCTGAATGAACTTTCAGGAATATCTGGATGCATATTCTCCAATGAACTCGTGGATGCATTTCCAGTCCATCAGGTGGTCATGGAACAAGAACTCATGGAAGTCTTTGTGGATCATAAGGACGGTTTTGTGGAGACGCTCAAACCAGCTTCAGATAAACTAAATGATTACTTCACAGAGCTTGGCGTTGTGCTTCCTCAGGGATTCAGGACAGAGGTAAACCTTGATGCCGTAAAATGGATCCAGGAACTCGGTTCTATACTTGAAAAAGGATTTGTCATCACGATAGATTACGGCTATCCGTCTTCTGAATTATACCAGGAATACAGGAACAGGGGTACTCTCATGTGTTATTACAGACATACTGCGAACGAATATCCATACGGACATACAGGAGAACAGGATATCACATCCCACGTAAATTTCTCTGCGCTTTCTCACTGGGGAAGAAAAAGCGGACTTGAACTGTGCGGTTTCACAGACCAGGCGCATTTCATGATGGGGCTGGGGATCGATGGATACCTGATAAAGTTACAGGAAAAAGACCCGGTGAACTACTGGAAAAAAATGCTTCCGATAAAAACGCTTATGATGGAGATGGGTGGAACTTTCAAGGTCCTGATACAGAAAAAAAGAGTGGAGTGCAACAACGAGCTTTCATGCCTCAAGTTACAGAGCCACTGGAATATATGAAGCAGTTTATCTTTTGGTTTTCGCTGCTTTCTTTGGTTTTGCTTTCGCAATTGTCTTCGATTTTACTTTCATAACTTTCCTCGGTTTAGCTTTCGCAACTGTCTTCGATTTCGCTTTCATAACTTTCTTTGGTTTGGCTTTCGCAACTTTCCTTGGCTTAGCTTTCGCAGTTTTCCCTGGTTTGGCCTTAGCAGATTTTTTCTGTTTGATCGAAAAGCTTTCCATTATTTTTCGTCTCTCTTTCCACCACGATGCCGGTGTGGGTAAACCCTTTGCTGTAGTTACCATTTATTTTTCCTCCACGTATTCTATATTATTACTGTTATACGTAATCAGATTTAAATATATCGGTCAAAAGCCTTAATTATCTTGCATCAAATAATTGGAAATAATGGTGGATAAAAATATCTCTGAGATCATCGAACTGTATCCTGAACGGGCTCTGCCCGTCTGCTTTTAATTTAAGGTGTGATAATACAAGCGCAGAAAAAATAGGTAAAAAACAGATGCCTGAGGACAAATAATGGGCAATTCCGGTGCAACCAAGGATATATATATCTACAGGTCGTATAGGCAATCTGTCAGTTGGCTTAATAAGTAACTAATAGAGTTCGGGTACATCCCCTCTGTGTGTGCTTCTTTTAGGTTGATTGATTATTTGAACAGAGGGAAAACATTGTTTAATGAAGTAACAGAAAAAAACGCTCCTGTCTCAACAGGCGCTGTCCACGATGTAACCATCGAGGGCATAGCCAGAGAAGGGGATGGAATCGCGCGGATCCAGGGTTTTGTAATTTTTGTGCCCGGGACAAAAGTCGGAGACCATGTCAAGATAAAGATCGAGAAGGTCTTGCGAAAGTTCGCGATAGCAGCCCTTGAGACAAATTAACTATAAGGAGATCATATGAGCGACGATAGAAGAGGCGGCTTCCGAGGCGGAAGTGGCGGCGGTTTTGGTGGACCAAGAGAAATGCACAAGGCAACCTGTGCAGATTGCGGTCAGGAAACCGAAGTACCTTTCCAGCCATCCGGCGACAGACCGGTATATTGCAGGGAATGCTACCAGAAACATAAACCGAAGAGATATTGAATTAATAGATGAATTTCAGTAAAAGATATGGGTATCGATATGAAAAATATCATGCCCCAGACTTTTTTATTAGAAAAATAAACTATACGGAGAAATAAAATATGGGCGACGATAGACGTGGCGGCTTCCGAGGCGGAAGTGGCGGCGGTTTTGGCGGACCAAGAGAAATGCACAAGGCAACCTGTGC
>JAYTKX010000155.1:0-13566 GCA_043729865.1 Methanobacteriota archaeon | reverse complement strand
GTGTACAAAGATGCGAATGTTACCACCTGGAGGTTTTACAATAATGGGTCTCCAAACACATTATATTCGAATTTGGCTCTAAGCACATACTATATTGTTAAAGAACTGGACATCAGTGCAAGTTCACATGACCACAACATATTTGACAAAAATAGAAACTTGCTTGGGAGCAATCTTGGGACAGCATTTGGTTTTGGAGGAGAAGCGAATCCAATTACTAGCATACAATTTGCTTCTGGGTCTGGTGCGTGGTCTATCAATACATATGTTGCCTGGCTTCTTATTCGCAAATATGCTTCTACTGAACCAACATCATCAATACTGTCGGCTGAGTCTGACCCAACTACACAACTCGCCCTTAATCTTGGAGGATTCGGTAATGACGACTTCTCAGATATACGACTCACAAAATCTGACGGTTCTACACTATTAGATTACTGGATTGAGAGCTACATAAGTGGACAAAGAGCAGAAGTATGGGTAGAGGTAGATATAATTCCAGCAAGCCCAGATACAGTAGATATCTATATTTACTATGGCAACGCCGCCGCTGTTTCCAACTCAAATAGAACTGCAACAATGATATTTTATGATGATTTTGATACTTTAAATAACTGGACACAGGATATTTCGCCTAATTATGGTGAAACTATTTCAGCAACGATATCAAACAGCATATTAAGCATAGATACCTCTGTTGCCAATTCATCCCCAAGCGGTTCTTATGCCGTTGAGAAATCCAATCTTTTTTTTAGTCCGGGGGTAGCGATCAAAACAAGGCATAGAAATGTAACAAGCAGCTGGTATCCAGGAGGTTTCGGATTCGGTATATATGCTTCTTCTGACCCTGCTGTTCTAAAAGGTATAGCGACACGAGACAAATATACACTTCAAACACGCAAAAATACAGTGTTTTCTTCATCTCCACTACCTGATGATGATACCTTCTATGTTTGGGAATTACTTTGGAGTACTTCAAAAGCAGAGCTTAAAAGGAGTGGGGTATCTCTTTTTTCTAATACTAACCAGGATCAAATACCAGATAGCAGTCTACAAATTGTTCTGGGGGATACTGGTCAGTATGGTGGTAGTGCATCAAACACATCATCCAAGTTCGACTGGATATATGTCAGAAAATGGGCGAATCCTGAGCCTGCCTGGGGAAGTTCCGGGGCGCAAGAAATACCGTCGGTTGAAACGCATTATATCGGCTTCATGAGGCGTGGAGTGTTCAGCAAGATAGATGTGGATGCTCATGTTATCGGATTCTGGAAGAAAAGATTATTTGCTTGAACGTAAGGAGACTGATTCGATATGGGCAGGAAAAAGAAACTGAAAAAAGGTATCAAAAGCGTTGAAAAACAGAATGGAATACATGCAGACAAAATTGAAGAGGAAAAAAGAAAACCGCATCCAAATAAAGAGCGGATAGCC
The DNA here is from genome assembly GCA_043729865.1 of Methanobacteriota archaeon. Classification (GTDB taxonomy): domain Archaea; phylum Halobacteriota; class Methanosarcinia; order Methanosarcinales; family Methanoperedenaceae; genus Methanoperedens. The sequence continues at coordinate 12,132 of JAYTKX010000155.1, read as the reverse complement.
TATTGGGAGGATGAGCGGGGAAAGTTCAGAAGGGACATTGAAAGAAAAAAAAAGCAGATCGATAGGAAAAAGGGGAAGTGATCACTTTTCTTCCTGTTCCCGCTTCTCTACCAGCATATCCGTCAGTTCATCATAGGCATCTTTTATATACTGATCTACTGAATCCACAAGTTCTTTAAGCGTGCTTTTATCCAGTCTATTGAATTCTTCTGGCACATCAGTTTCACTTATATCTATCGGGAGATCGCGTGCCTTCCTGTATAAATCAAAGATGTACTCAAAATCACCTTTATAGTATTTTTTGAAATCTTCTGCAAGTTGCAGTACTTTGCTGTCATAAATCCTCTTAATTTCATACACTCGCCTCAAGCGTATGACAGCAGAATAAAGAATGGTACTTTTAAACTCTCCGTCCAGTTCATATTTTCTTATTGCGCTTTTGAGCTGCTTAAGCTGTTTTATGCAACCCTTAAGTTCAGCGTGGAGGGCGATATCATTAACCTTCTTTCTGAGCAACTGCTTCTGGAGATCAGCACCAATTAAAGGAACCCCTTCTCTGAGAACAGTTAATAGATACGATGGTTCCAACTCAAGATACTTCTTCACCCCCTTTAAAGTAAAGCTCTCCAGTTGCACATTGTATTTTTTCAGTTCAGGTTCAAGGTTCTTTTCTATTTTATCCTGGCTAATAAGTACCAGGTCATAATCTGAATCTTCCCTGTAATCACCCCTCGCCCTGCTCCCGTGAAGGTATAGTCCCCTGACCGTATGCATGTAAGGTTTCAGTGCAGCAGCTACATGCTCCAGGACAGGATATTTTTTAATTGCCTTCACTAAGCCAGGCTGCTCAGGCTCTTTTATTTCAAACCGCCTGCATCGAGGACAATACAATCCGACCTTCTCACTGCCGGGTGTAATGCTGCGCCTGCCGTGCCTGATATATGCTGAGACCATTGTGGTGTCGCAGCAGCGCGGGCGCTTAAATCTATAAATCATCATTTTACTTTATGTTTTTATCCTATAAAAAGGTGTATATACTTTTTTGATAGGGTATTGGCGGATCACAGCAAAAGCCTTGAAAAAAAGGTAGGCGTTATTCCAAGTGGAAAACCATGTGGGAAACCACATGAATTAGTATGGTTTTTAATAGTATATATAGCAGTAAATACAATATTATTCTAACGAATATTCTATCTCCTGTGTCAGAGGGTAGCAGGGATAGATTACAGGAGACTAAGAATGTCAAAGGCAATTGAAGGAAGTGACGGCTGCATAAGAACGGTGATTCCCAGCGACCTCTGTGATTCATATAACATTAAAGACGGAGATGAGATCCTGTTTTTTGTAAACGGAAAGGGGATTGATGCTGAGAAAGGCGACCTTATAATAAGTGTAGATCACCGGGGAGGTAAATCATAATGGGCGACTGGACTATTGTTATACATGGAACCGGACCGCAGAACAATGACGCTCTGAATGATGACGGCGACGCGGATAAAATGCTTCAGCAGTTTTTGCTGAAGTTGAAACAAAAAGGTCAAAAGCTATCCCATGCTTCCATAACCTGCGGCGGCAGACAGGATTACAAGAATTTGCCTGAACTTTCCTGAGAGGAGCTGCCACGAATCCCGCGGGGTGACAGCGGCTTAAGGCAAAATGATAGTACAGGGTTACTGCCATGCCCTCAAAATCTGCGGTGAGATGTGCTGCAGCGACTCAGAGTGCGAATATGCATATACCTGCCGCATCTTCCAGCAAGGAAAAGATCGTGTTCGTACTCCTGCAATCAACTTTGAACTGCCGGTGAGAACTCATGGGTAAAAATGGGGTTGTTTTGGAGTCAAATCTTGGGGATTTGCGAAGTATGAACCAGGTTCTTCTTGACAGGGGCATGAATCTGGCTGAGTGCAAAGCAATGTGTACCTCTCCCATAATACCTCTCAGGGAGAAGCTTTTCTTCCGTATGATTGACGAGACCACTTTCCGACCTTTCGAGGTCCAGCATCTCCGGATCGAAGAGTGGGACAGAGCAACTAGGGAGATCACTGCCAGGAAAGTCAAGGTTAAATATAATCCCCGGACCAAGGCAAAGATAAGCCTGCCGCGAAGCATGAAGCTGACTGAGAATACAAATGAAATGCTGAGGGCGTTCGTTGGCAACCGGAAGAAAGGCTATATTTTCCAGGGTGAGAAGGGTAAGCCGCTTACGCTGCGGTTATTTGAAAAAGAGATTGACAGGTACGCTCGTTTGCTGAGCATCCAGCAGGATAAGCAGATCACACCAAAGGGGCGGATCTATCACCTTGTTACTTTAATGGCACTGCGGGAGGCGGGGGAGAGGCACCACGACCAGGACGGAGGCGATCCCGCGATAAGCGCGAAGGCTGCCGGGCATACGATGCTGATTAAAAGCCGATACTATAAAAAGGGGAGTTTTGAAGAAGCGCAGGAATCTTTTGAAAAACATCATCCGGCGTTTCGGGAGAAATGGTGAACCTGGGTGCCAGGATGTCCCTACCGTTTATCAATACGGTAATCTGTGGGAACAGCTTAGTGGTTTTGAAAAAATTGCCTGCTAACGTCCTATAACGCATTTACTTGGCTCGACTTCCTTAAAATTTGAAATAGGATGTGTTACATCCATGCAGATCTCAAAAAACTTTATTAGTTCAAGAGGCATTATATTTTCAGATGAATACTTTGTTTAAAAACAAGGTACGATAAAATGAAAGAGATTGCATAGCAAGTCCTTTTAGTACTTGCCACACAAACTCAATATCCGCTAATCATGATTAAGTTTTGGTGGTAAATACTTTTTGGTTTAGCTTTGCTTTTTAAATAAGATGTTTGGAGATAATTATGCGTGAAGAAACAGATGGATTTAAATTTGCAATAACAGCACTTACGGCAATCGGAACGTTATTATTTGCGGTATATAGTTATTTTCAAACTACATCTATTGATATCAATTATTACGAGCCTATCGTTGGAATATTTTCTGTCGCATTGATCTTATTAATATTTTTAATTTTGTATATTATTATTAAGGGATATTCTTTTGAGCTGCAAAGCAAAGATGCTAAAATAAAAGAACGTAATAATAAAAGGGCGTCACTTATCTATTTAATGGCCTTTCTAATTTTCATAATGTTATTAACAAATGTATCTCTTATTTTTGTCTTTGTGCGAATGGGACTGCTTAACGAGTATATATCTATTAGCATATATATTATTAGTGTTATTGTTGGTCTAAAATTCGGTTGGCCTTATTTTGAATTTAATTTGGATAGGAGAAAAGAGATAAGCAATGATCGAAACAGAAAAAACTTTTTGCATTATATAAAATATATTCATCAATCTCTCAGCAATATTTTGAGCAAAAAGCCTCTACTAAAATTAGAAAAACTTAAATTAAAATTTGCAGGAACTCTTGGCAATGAAACTCTATTAAAATTAAAAAAACTTAAAATAGAATTTAGCAATACTCCAAAGTATATTCAGCGCCGTTTTGGCAATATCCTGAGCAAAGAAACTCACAATACTCTACAAAACATTAATTTAGCATTTATAATGTTAGCAACGATTTTTATTTTTTGGTTTTTTTTATTTTTGATACTTCTAATTTCCCCTTTACAAGGTCTTGTTAACATTGATATGGAGAGTATTTATTACAAGAACGATGCGCCAATTCCTGTGTCTATTAAAATGACAGGCCCGAATACTGGTTTGTTGATAAAATTATACAACGAAAGTTCCGAAATAGACAATATTACTTTAAAACCAACACATTCAAATACAGTAGTGCCTGGAACGAAATCAATTTTATTTGGCAATTCGTTTGATTCTGGAAAATACAATGTATTTATTAACACCACAAATCCCAATATGACTATTGGATATTATGAATTAGTATTTTCACGATTAGGACATGAGTACGGAAAAGGTTTCTATTTATTAAACAACAGTAGGAAGTAAAACAACTTTTTTTGATAATTCTGTCCATATTCTGAGATACCGGTAGCTCTGCATTTAATAAACAAATAGTACTCCAAGCCCAAAGGATATCAGGTTGATGACTATGGAATGCCGCGTTGGGAATTGTACCATAAATGGTCAAAAAGTGCTCCGATGGGGATTTGAACCCCAGTCGTCAGAGTGAGAGTCTGACATGATTGGCCGTGCTACACTATCGGAGCGCGGTTGTCTGAAGGTCATTATGTAGTTATTAAAGTTTCGTTTGTCATCCGGATCTGACCCATTGTATTGATAACACTATTAATTTATTATCATGACTAATTATTATCATGTTTAATCGTGATAAACTATATGTACTAAGACCCTCATCTAAGTGAAAGAGGAGCTTTATGAGCGAAATCGTAAATGTGGTCTCCCGTGAAAACGGGAAAGTAAGCAGGAAAAAAGTGAAGGCATCGCCGTATGAATTTACTATAGCCACCCGTGCAAAATGGGAGATGGTAATAGCGGATGAGGACGTTACCATCGGGGCGGGAAAACTTGAACGTGTTAAGGTAAAAGAAGTCAATGTACAGAAGGATATGCTCGCAATACCCTGCGCTTTCAGTCATCATCCTCTGGTCTCGGTCATAAAAGTCGTGACCAGGGACGGTCCTGCACCGGTCGAAACAGACCGTATCATCAACTCGGCATACGTGCTGGGGCAGGAATCGGGTGAGATAAAGAAAGGCGACCTTCTATCAGTGCTCAACCTGTATCCCATAATGTTCACAAGAGAAGCCACGAAGCCTGTGCTAGTCAGGTGAGGACGATGGAAACCTGCATGATCTGCAAGGGCGAACAGGACTCAAAATATTATCAGGGATATAACATCTGCACGGAGTGCGCTGACCTCATGGAAGACCTTATGAGCGAATATTTCCTGAGGACGATAAGAGAAGGCACAGGATCAAAAAAAGGATATCTCAATTATCTTGAGAGCGGAAAACAGTATGTAAGCGACTACCAGAAGATAAGAAAACATACAAAGCGCCACATCCAGCATATGGGAGAGCATGTGCGCGAAGAGATACAGAAAGGCGCTGAGGGCGGAAAAAAGAGATACCTTGAAAGGCTGCTCCTGACCATCAACTGGCTTGAGAACTCCCCTGAGTTCTATAACTACTATTTCAAAGAATACTACGTCTGCCCGGATTGCGGCGCATCCATATTCGATCACTACGAAAAACAGGATGTTGGCGACTGGCTCATGATAACCTGCGACAAGTGCGATACTGTGATAAAGAAGTATTTCTCACCCAGGTTCGTGAGTTAGCCGTTTTATTTTTTTACGCCGAGGTAGGGATTTGAACCCTAGCTTACCATAAGGTAAAACAGGTCTCGAGCCTGCCGCGTTAGTCCGCTCTGCCACCTCGGCACAGGTGTGCTTTTAATATAGTTTATTTGCTATTAACCTTTGTAATATATGCTTTATCAGGTGTTTTATGAGACTTGACTCTTACCTTGTTGAGATAGGCGACCTCGGCTCCCGCGGGCGCGCAAAAAGGGCTATCACAGAGGGGCACGTGAAGGTGAATGGCAACGTTGTCATAAAACCCTCTTATGACGTTGCATATTCAGACAGCATTGAAGTGACAGGGGACATGGATAAACCCGGTGGATACTGGAAACTCAAAGAGATACAGGAGACGACGGGTATTATCAAAAATGGCGACAGCGTGCTGGATATAGGATCAAGTGCAGGCGGTTTCTTATTATTCGCCTCTGAGATCGCTTCCCATGTGCACGGGGTCGAGTTCAGCCGCGAGTTCCGCACCGAGCTTGGACAGATCGCACATGAGCGCCCCAATATCACCGTCGTATTCGACGATGTGTTCACAATGCCTTTCGAGATGGAAAAATTCGATGTCCTGCTCATGGATATCACCGCGGATCCCTTATCTTCCATAAAAGCGCTTGAGAACGCGCTTCCTGCATTGAGACGCGGCGGCATGCTCGTGCAGGTGCTGAAGCTGCCGAAAAAAAAGGAGCGGGAACCGATCCTCATGAAGCTCTCTTCCCTGGGTCTTGAGATCATTGATGTGCTTGAGTCTAAGAAAAAAGAGGCGTATGTGATAGCGAGGAAACTGTAATGGAACAATTCGATCTTGATCTTGAACGCGTGATCAGGATAATAAAGGACCGGAAGTGCAAAAAGGTCGGGCTCCAGTTCCCTGAAGGACTGAAAAGGCGGGCGCCGGGTATTGCAGGGGACATCGAGGAAAAAACAGGGGCACATGTTATTATTTCAGGCAACCCCTGCTTTGGGGCATGCGATATCGATACGGTTCTTGCGGGCAGGGTCGATGTGCTGTTCCATTTCGGGCATGCAGGGATGGGAAAATACGACAATGTGGTCTTTATTGAAGCGCGCTCGAACGCAGACGTGGTCCCGGTGGTCATGAAGGCTATACCGCTTCTGAAAACCGGAAAGGTTGGTTTGATAACGACAGTCCAGCATGTTCATAAGCTGGATGAAGCATGTGCTGTCTTAAAAGAACACGGGAAAGAATGCGTTATTGGAACTGGGGACAGAAGAGTCGCTTATCCCGGTCAGGTTCTCGGATGCAATTTTACGGCGGCGCGGGTCGATTGCGAGGAAATACTCTATATCGGAAGCGGGGTTTTCCATCCGCTCGGGGTTGCGATCGCCACAGGAAAGGGGGTGATCGCGGCAGACCCGTATCTTGACCGTGCGGCAGAAGTTGCTCCGGAGAAGTTCCTGCGTAAGCGCGGCGGATATATCGCAAGAGCTATGGACGCAGCGGTTTTCGGGATTATCGTTTCCACAAAGAGCGGGCAGAACAGGATGGAGCTTGCCATGCGGCTAAAATCGCTGGCTGAAAAGCATGGTAAGAAGAGTTTTATAATCGAAATGGACCTTGTTACCCCGGAACAACTGCTGGCATTTCTGGCTGATGCTTATGTGAACACCGCCTGCCCGAGGATCACGATCGACGATGCTGAAAGGTTCCATGCGCCCGTGCTGACGCCGCAGGAGTTCGAGAGCGCGCTTGAGGAGAGGGGGATCGAAAAAATAGAGATGGATGAGATATTTCAGGATCAGTGAAATTAGCGGTATGCGAACTAGCGCAACCGTCGCCTGTTATGAGGCTGCACTCTTCTCAGATTGGGTTTATTCATCCTTCCTTCCGGCATTCTCGCGGCGACCTTCTCGAAAACCGGCAAATCCTCTTCCATTATCTCCACATTATTTTCCTTCATTACCTGTGAAAAATTATCATAGTCCTTGTTGGATAGGATATTTATCGCCTTGCCTTCCGCCCCCGCCCTTGCAGTCCTTCCGATCCTGTGGATATACTGCTTGCTTTCCCTGGGAATATCGTAATTGTAGACATGGGAAACATCCTGGATATCGAGTCCCCTTGCAGCCACATCTGTGCATACAAGGATGCAGGCTTTGCCTGAATGGAACTTCTCCATGATATTGTTCCTTTTACCCTGGGGTAATCCGCCATGAATAGCCATGGCATCTACATCTGCAAATCTCAGGTTCTTTGCAACTTTGTCGGTATTTCTTTTAGTATTACAGAAAACCATTACAAGGTTTGAGTTCTCATGCTTCAGAAGATGCACAAGTAAAGAGAATTTCATATCCTCTCCAACATCATAATAGGTCTGGTGCAGTTTTTTCGGGTCAACAAAAGATGTAGCCGATACCTGAAGCGGGTTTTTCATATGGTTGCGGGAAAGACGGACAACATCTTTCGTAATAGTTGCAGAGAACAGAAGAGTTTGCCTTTCCTGAGGGCATTTCCTGATTATTCTCTCTACATCGTCCTTAAATCCCATATCGAACATCCGGTCTGCTTCATCAAGCACAAGGGTTTTTACCCTGCCCAATTTGATGGTATTCCTTGCGATATGGTCGAGTATCCTGCCTGGTGTTCCAACCACGACATCCGCTGTCCGTAATCCCTGTATCTGCGGATTTATCCCTACGCCGCCGTAGACTGCAATAATTCCCAGTGGCATGTACCTAGAGAATTTCGATAAAGCCTTTGCTACCTGCTCAGCCAGTTCTCTTGTGGGAACAAGGACAAGAGCCTGAAGCCCTTTTCCTTTTTCGGAACTCTGTATTATGCCGGTTGCAAATGCAAGGGTCTTTCCTGAACCCGTAGCGGATCCTGCTATGACATCTTTCCTCGCAAGGATCAGAGGAATTGATTTTTCCTGTATTTCGCTGGGGCTTTCGAATTTTTCATCATATAGTGATTTCATAACAGGTTCACTAACACCCAAATTTTTAAAACATTCCATAATTTTCCTGAAAAAGCGTAATGCTGATTCTTATTATCCTCGTTAATTCATATTTTAGAACAATTAAGAGCTATAAACACAACTTTATAAAAGTTTAGATTAATTTACCACTTAATAGTTGTTAGCCTCTGTTAATAACGGGCGTCCTTTTATACTTTTGCCTGTTTGATCTGAAAATTCAGTGGTGATGCACTTCTTCCTTCTCTGCCTCCCGCCTTTTCTTTGTATCCTTGCAGGCTTCAAAACAGCTCTCACACAGGGCTTTATTGACCTCCCTGTGGTAGGGCTCCTGGAAGATAGGAACCTGGATCTTTACCTGGTATAATGCTGCGTTCTTTACTCCGCAAAGGTCGCACTTCCTGGCATCCGAAGGCACCCTGTTCAGGTTAGCCTGAAGACAGCCATCAAGACATTCTTCATTTATGCCCCGCCAGGTGCCTGTAGGATACGCTGCTTTAACTCTTGGATCCTGCACTTTCACAGGGCAAAGGGTGGGTCTTGCCACACCGCAAAGTTCACAGTCTGCCATTATGATCACACTCCTAAAACCGAGGCTGCATTCATTGCCATATTAATAACAGGTTCCGGATAAAGCCCTATACCTATCGTTCCTATCACTGCAAGAAGTATCGCAACAACATAGGGCAGTGGCTCATGTATCCTTTCTCCTGCCGGGGGCAGCACGTACATGTACTTTATCACGCGCGCATAATAGTATATCGAGAGCGCGCTGTTCAGGATCGCTATTATCACGATTACGAGCAGCCATGTGCTTGCCGCGCTCACTGCCTCGACTGTGACAGAATAGAAGAGCACGAACTTGCCGATGAAACCCGCGGACGGGGGAATGCCAGCAAGGGCAAGGAAGAACACGAGCAGCGACAGCGCTGTTATGGGGGCGCGTTTTGCGAGCCCTGCGAAGTGGGAAATGTCGTCAGTGTTCTTCGCGTTCTTATTATCAGACAGCACCATATATCCTACAACAGCAACTGCAATGAACGCCCCGCCTTTCATAAGCGCATGACCAAGGGCAAGAAGCACGCCTCCTGCTATGGACATCTGTGTCATGACCACGAATGCCAGCGCTATGTAGCCTGCCTGGGCTATTGATGAATAAGCAAGCATTCTCTTGATGCTCTTCTGGGAGATCGCTACAATGTTGCCGTAGGTCATCGTTATGACTGCAAGAATAGCGAACACTATCTGGATGTCCGCGCGGACTGCCACAAGAGCCAGCACAAGCACCCTGAAGGCTGCCACGAATCCCATCTTCTTTGAGCCTGCTGCAAGGAGAGATGAGACCACGGTGGGTGAACCCTCGTATGTATCTGGCGCCCACATGTGGAACGGCACAAGAGCCATCTTGAAACCGAACCCTGCCACAAGGAATACCATTGCGAGAATATCAATTCCTGAAACCTGGGCGGTCTTGAAATATGCGAGAATCTCAGGGATGTTGGTGCTGCCTGATACTCCGTACACCAGCGACATACCGAACAGCATCAGAGCTGATGAGAGCGATCCTATTATGAAATACTTTAATGCCGCCTCAAGAGATGAGGGGTTCTTTTTCTCAAATCCTGCAAGCACATACGTGGACATGCTGGCAAGCTCGAACCCTACAAAGAGAGCTAACAGATCATTAGCTGAAGCCACGACCATCATACCTACTGTTGCAAGGAGGATAAGGGCATAATACTCATCCTGGTTCCGGTTGTCCCTGAAATAATGGATAGATGCTATTACTGCCAGCAGTGAAACCACTATGAATATTATCTTGAATATCTGGGACAGCGGGTCGACCACAAGGGCATTGTAGAAAAAACTTCCTTCACCTGTTCTGCCAATGGTCAGGATAAGAGAAGCCGCAAGTCCTCCTGCGCTTAAGTATCCCAGCATGTTCTTTGACTTATCGCTCATTAAGAGACCCATCAATATGACTGCCAGTGCTATGACCGTCAAAAGTATCTCTGGAGCAAGCAAAACAACAGAATTCATAATATCCGGATAACTCATACTATCACTCCTAAAAGACCAGTAGCGTCCCTGACAAGCGGCGTCGCAGTTGCTGTCATCATATCAAGCACAGGGTTCGGGTAAAGCCCAAAGAATATTATCAAAAGTATCAGCACAGCCATTGAAGCGATCTCATAGTTTGCCCCGTCATGGATATGCCCCAGCTTTTCATTATACGTCCCGAACACGGCGCGCTGCATTGCCCAGAGATGATAACCCGCTGTGAAAACGATGCCAAATAGCGCCAGTATCACGAACGTGGGCAGGTTGGCATACGAGTTAAGAAGCACAAGTAACTCAGCGATGAATCCGCTCATGCCCGGCAATCCCAGAGATGCCAGGAAACCTGCGAGCATGACAAAGGTGAGTTTGGGCATGTGCTTTGCTATCCCGCCAAGATCCCCTATTATCCTTGTTCCTGCGGAATGCTGGATAACGCCGCACGACATGAACAGCACGGCTGTGATAAGACCGTGGGAGAACTGCTGGAACATTGCTCCACTCACAGAGAGCGGAACAAGCGCTGCTGCGCCCAGGGTCACATACCCCATGTGGCTTATGCTTGAGTACGCTACCATCTTCTTGAGGTCGCGCTGCGCAAGTGCAAGGAATGTCCCGTACAGGATGCTCAATACCCCGATGATCGCCATCAGCGTGATCATTTTTTCGGGGGAATCGGAATATGGAAGCAGCGGCAGGATCACCCTGAAGAGACCATATCCTCCCATCTTCAGCAGCAGGGCAGCAAGAATGACACTGCCTGCCGTGGGTGCTTCCACATGCGCATCAGGAAGCCAGGTATGGAAGGGGACTGCTGGCATCTTCACAATGAAACCGAACAGCAGAGCAATGAATATTGCGTCTTTTATCGATATTATATTCGTTATGAGCCATCCATCCATCAACTGGTAATTCTTGAGCAGATAGAGCATGTCAAAGCTGGGCATGCCAGATATCTGCCATGCATTAAAGTACAATGTAAATATCGCAAGCAGCATCACAAGGCTTGCCACATGTGTGTATATGAAGAACTTGATCGCTGCGTAGTCCTTGCGCGGTCCGCCCCAGATGCTTATCAGGAAGTACATGGGGATGAGCACTATCTCCCAGAATATGTAGAACACGAAGAAGTCAAGCGAAGTGAACACTCCGAGCACTCCAACCAGTTCAAGAAGTATAAGACCGTAGAACCTGTTCGCCTCTTTTGTCTCGCCCCATGCGAAGATCACCGTGAGCGGGATTACGATGCATGACAGAAGGACAAGCGGCATGCCTATCCCGTCCACGCCGAACTTCAGGTTAATACCGAGAGTGGGTATCCATTGATAAAGCTCTTCGAACTGGATGCCTGTGAATGAACTGTCAAACCGCGTGAACATTATCAGCGAGATGATAAGTGAGAGACCTGATGCCACAAGAGCCACAGCGCGCGCCTGCTCCCTTGTCTTTGTCAGGAAAGCTATGAGTGCCCCGATAAGCGGTATTGCGATCATCAATGAGATATAAGCTGTCATTTAGACACCTCCGAGTTTGAGGATGAGTATTAGCAACCCTACTCCAAGCAGGGTCACTGAGGCATAGTTCTGCACTACGCCTGTCTGCAGCTTCCGCATCCCTTCACCTGCAATGAAAATCGTCCTGCCTATGATATTATCGATCACAAGTCCATCGATTATCTTCCTGTCAACGAACTCTCCGGACTGAGCAACGACGCCGTGCGTGAGTTTAACGCCGATCATGTCAGCGCCGATCGTAGGTTCATAATACCTGTTCAGCAGCAGTTTGTAAAGAGGGTTGTTTGACGATACGATCTTGCTCATG
>JAYTKX010000154.1:0-3046 GCA_043729865.1 Methanobacteriota archaeon | reverse complement strand
AGCTACGCTTCTCGACTTGGTACCCACGTATGCCCTGCGGGGGCATACGTGTATGCGCCCTCCAGAGGCGCGACTCTGGAGGCTCGTGACTCTGGGCGCCTTCATCTGCGGCTAATATTCGAAAGGCAAAAATGTGCAGCAAATGGCACAAAAGGATGGGACGCAATATGAAGATAGACGCAAAAGGCATGCATTACAGACCCTTGAACAAAATGATCCGCAACGCTGTGGCATCGGGCGAAAAAGAGTTCGAGCTCGATAACGTCGGCGGGCAAAGGTACATTGGCGACGGATTGAACGAAAGCGTAAAGATCACCATCAACGGCACTCCGGGGAACGACCTTGGCGCATTCATGAACGGACCAAAGATAATCGTCAATGCAAACGCACAGGACGGCATTGCGAACACTATGAACGCCGGCGAGATAATCGTGCACGGTAACGTTGGTGATATCATCGGATACGGCATGCGCGGCGGGAAGCTCTATATCAAGGGTGACGTAGGCTACCGTGTCGGGATACACATGAAGGAGTACAAGAAGCAGATACCTGTCATAATTGCAGGCGGTACTGCAGGCGACTTCTTCGGTGAATATATGGCTGGCGGGATAATGATACTTCTTGGTATGAACGGGAAGAGCCCTATCGTGGGCGATTATGTGGGCACTGGCATGCACGGCGGTGTAATGTATATACGCGGCAAGGTTGACCCGTACCATCTGGGGAAAGAAGTGAGCTGCCTTGAGTTGAGCGAAGAGGATGTGAAGCTCATAGGGTCTTATCTCAAGGAGTATTGCGAGTATTTCGGGTTTGACTATAATGAAGTGATGAGCGGGAAGTTCACGAAGCTTGTACCGCTGTCGCACAGACCATATGGGAATTTGTATGTGTATTGAATTGCTCTGTTTTCCGTTCTTAATAGAAAATAGAGCATAAACCGTTAATTTTATATTTTACTTATTCAATGGAGAGCAAAAGGTGACCTAAATGGCAGCAAAAGTAAAAACTGAAGATTGTACCGGTTGTGGAATATGCGTTGACGAATGTCCCGCAACAGCGATAGAACTGAAAAACGAGAAAGCGCACATCGATGAAGAAGAATGCACCGATTGCGGCACCTGCGTCGACTCATGCCCGACCAGCGCGATCACGATGGAGTAAAACACGAAAAATTCAGAATAAATATTAAGCAAGGTCAGCTATGGCAAAAATCAGAGCGGGAGTACTTGGCGCAACAGGCAACGTAGGTCAGAGATTCATAGAGATGTTAAGCAAACATCCCTGGTTCGAGCTGACGTCTCTTGCTGCTTCCGATAAAAGCGCAGGCAAAAAATATAGCGATGCTGCGAACTGGAGGCTTGAAAGCAAGATCCCTGAAGCTGTCAGGGACATGACAGTAGTGCAGGTTGATCCAAAAAAAGTTGATGCAGACATCGTTTTTTCCGCTCTTCCAACAGACCTTGCAATGACCGTGGAACCAGACTTTGCCAAAGCCGGATTTGCCGTGGCAAGCAACGCCAGCGCGCTTCGCATGGTCAAAGACGTACCTCTTGTCATCCCTGAGGTGAACTCAGAACATCTTGGTCTTATCGATGTCCAGCAGGACAACAGAGGCTGGGACGGCTATGTGGTCACGAATCCCAACTGTACCACTATTATGATGACAGTTACCCTGAAGCCTCTTATGAAGTTCGGTATCGAAAAGATATATCTTGCTTCCATGCAGGCTATTTCAGGAGCGGGATACGACGGCGTGGCTTCAATGGCTATCCTGGACAATGTGATACCGTATATTGAAAAAGAAGAGGAGAAAGTTGAAACAGAGACAAAGAAGCTCCTCGGGGAATTTAACGGAAGCGAGATAGTGGATGCGCCATTCAAAGTGAGCGCAAGCTGCAATCGCGTCATGGTGATGGACGGGCATACAGAAGCGCTCTGGGTGGAAATGGCAGATGATCCATCAGTTGAGGAAGTCAAACAGGCTTTCCTGGATTTTGACCCCGGACTTTCAGAATTACCCACAGAACCCACGCCTGTCATAGAGGTCAAGGAAGAAAAGGACCGCCCGCAGCCCAGAATGGACAGGAACATCGGAGGCGGGATGACAGTATCGGTAGGACGCATCCGCCCTGGCATACGCTACATCTGCATGGGGCATAATACCATCAGGGGCGCGGCAGGAGCAAGCGTGCTGAATGCGGAACTTCTGAAGAAGATGGGGAAACTTTAAAATTTATATGATAAAGCTTTATTAACTTTATGATACAATTGTCTATTATATGATACAATTGTATCAAAAAATTACACAATTGACAATTCTTGAGCTGTTCATTAAAAACCCTTACGAGCGGTACTATCTCAGGGAAGCCTCAAGGATGCTGGACATAAGCCCTATGACAGACGATATTCAAGCCTTCAGAATGGAGAGAGCAGGCAAAAAAGAACAAAGCTTTTTACATGGATGTTATAACAGAGGGCATAGTTCTATTCGGAACAAGACCGGTGGTTGAATGAACCTTGAGGAATGTTTTGAAAAAAGGTTATTAAGAAACGCCCTGCCTGACAAGTTGAAGAGCGAAAAAGCAATAGAAATGGCGCAAAGGGCGATCATTCAGGCAGAAAAACTCAATGAGCACGGATTTTATGAGCAGGTCATACTTTATTCATACACTGCTATGTTCCAGGGTGCAAGGGCGCTACTGTTCAAAGATGGCTTGTTGAGAAAAGCCATTACTGCGTGGTAGAATATCTGAAGCGCCACTATGTCAAGAGTGGTAGACTTGACCAGAGACACATTCACTGGCTTGATACTTACCGGATCGAGCGCCATGAAACCCTCTATGGACTTGAGATGATGGATGTAAATGAAAATGATGCAAATGCTGCTGTAAGCTCTGTGAAAGACTTTCTCGAGGCAATCAGGATGCTGATAGAAGGATGAACTTTCTTTGTAACAACTCACCTTTAAGAAGTTGATGTGTTTAGGCTCTTTTCACTTGTTGGTATCTCAAGTTTTTTCTTCAGCATTCCCATAAATCTCTGTCCT
>JAYTKX010000153.1:0-7115 GCA_043729865.1 Methanobacteriota archaeon | reverse complement strand
GTGCCAAATCCATTGGTCTGTACTGAGTTCTCAAATGTTTTCCGTGTGATTTTATCGCCATACTGCGCTTTACTATGAACTCTAATAAAGTTTGTACCATTAGGGTAGTGGATATAGAAATGAGTAATCCCGTACCTTTCTTTTAGTTGACTGTATATAGGTTGAGCGTAATTATATACATCTTCCCTATTATTAGTCAAATATACATCTCTTAATTCCTTATTGGATAGAAGAGCTTCCAGCGTACTGGATAACATCTTTATGTCATTATCTTCAATATTATAGAACATCTCTTTTGAAATTTTTATAGAATCATCACTTACAGAACGCTGAATATTTTCCTGAGCATTCAAGAAGGCATAGTAAAACAAGCCGGTAAGCAATGCTAAGCCTATCACAATTATTGGCAGTAATTTGAATTTTATACTTATTCTCATAATTTCTCCTAAATGGTCTCTCCAAGCACTTCTTTAACAGCTTCCTTAATTTTCCGTATCTTTTCGGCATCATCCGGTGTTTTTTCGTTAAATGCCATTAATACGCCGGATCTTAAACCGATTTTTCCTCTTGTAACCATTCTGTCCATTCCTTTTTTTGAGATTATATCGTCTATTTTGTTTGAGAGTTCGATTAGTTGACCCATCTTGTCCTCCACAATCGATGCTTTGTTGGTATTAACTTGACTTTCAAATTATAAATAGTTTGTCACACATTTTTTTTTATTCATGAAAGGATTGAAAAAATAAGGCTGTTCCGTAAATTCAATGCTGTTCAAGAGCCTGCCTCCACAGAGAACCCCAGGTCGGCGAATTTATCAACCTTATCAGAAACAGGATAACTTTAATAATAGGTAAAACATCTTTTTATCCACTCTAAGGGAGGAAACTGCATGATAAAAAAAATGGGAATTGTGGTGCTTGCGGTCATATTGGTCAGTCTTTTCTCGGGCTGTACTGAAATGTCTGCAGACCAGATAGCAGAGAAGATGAAAGAAAAACAGGATACCATCAAGGACTTTTCAGCCACGATGGTCATGTCATCATCGTTCATGGGAAATAACATCAACCTTAAAGCAAAAATATTGAACAAGATACCGGGAAAGAGCCGTATAGAGTATCTTGAGCCCGCGGAAATGGCAGGTCAGGTCATGGTAAACGACGGCAATACCATCTGGTCATACGATCCCAGGACCAATGAGGTAACAAAGATGGATCTGCCAGAGAACGATAAATCATTTGAAATGGATTACACGTTCATAAAAGAACTCCTCAACCAGACCGACATATCCTACCAGACCACTGAAAAGTTTGAAGGACGCAATGTCTATATTATCAAGGCTTCTCCAAAAAATGCAGGCATGATGATGGGTGCCAGATACAGCATGTTCGTGGACAGCGAAACATGGATGCCTCTTAAAATAGATATGTTAGATAAGGATGATAAACTGATGATATCCATCCAATACACGGAAGTAAAGTTCAATACAGGAATACCTGACAGCGAGTTCGAGTTCAAGATCCCGGCAGGAGCGAAAGTGGTTACGCAGGAACAGCCACCACTGCCAAAAGAGATGACGCTTGAAGAAGCAAAAAAGCAGGCAAATTTCACGATCTTATCACCGTCTTATATCCCGGCTGGATATACTTTTAAGACCGCAACTGTAATGAAATTTGACAGGATCGAAATGGTAAGCTTGTTATATATGGACGGAAGGAAGACACTCTCTATCACCGAAAAGCTAAGGGAGGACACTCCGGCTGTAGACATGGATGGAGTCGAAAAGGTGAGCATCAACGGAGCTGAAGGAAAACTCATGTCCCTGCCGACCGGTGGCAAATTGCTCACCTGGAGCAGCGCAAAACTTGATTTTATGATGTCTTCCGAATTGAGCCGGGAAGAGACGATAAAGGTGGCAGCGTCCATAAAATGACCCCGGACAGGATAACAGGAACTTACAGGTGAAACATTGAACTTTAGAAATATTTCCATTGATAGCGGTCATGAAGGACGCAACATCCTCTATGAGGAGAATGCCCCATTTCGGAGTGCGACACAGTGGATAGTAGTACTGGGCGAATTTATCCTGATATGACGCCTTTAATAAAAACCTGCCAATCGTGACCATGCGGTGAACGTCACCCTCTCCCAGGCGTTCACTTTTCTTTTATGACCATGCGGTTGTTTTCATTATCGAATTCAAGCTGATATATGCCAGCGCCACTGTATATTTTTCCTGTTGCGTTGGACGAGATGCCTAAAGGTACAGTGAATTTACCACCCGTTTCATCTTCCAGCATTATCCTATCATCCGTAATATTGACCGTATAGCTTTTTCCGGCTATTGAATCCGGCATCGAGAGTTCATATTCAAGCATGTTCACGCTCCCCCCACCTGTGTGGATCGTATTGACGAGAGCATCCATGCCTGTAATCCTTACCGCAAGTCCCCCGCCAAGCAGTTTAAAGCTTTCTTGTATTGCATTTCTCTCAGAGTTCTGCGATATGGAATAGAATGTGAGAACTGTTGCCATGAATACTATCACAGTTATTGCGAACATCAGAATAAAGCTGACCGAGACTGATACCGCATCGTTATTTTTTAATATGTTTTTTAAAACCATTTTATCACCACGGGACGGTTACGGGGCTTGTGATATTTGCTCTTACACCGCTCTTTGAATAAGCCACGGTCGCATTCAGGACATAATCCCTGGCGCGGGTAAAGTTCCTGCCGTTGGAGGTTGTACCAGTAATATTGAACTTTCCCGATGCGTCATTACCATGTTTGATAGCGACTCTGGAAATATTGTTCCCGACGTTCTCATTGAGTTTATACGACCCGTTCAGAAGTGATATGCTTGTGTTATCTACTGTGTAGTAAAAGGCAGACCCTCCTGAATTTTTTATTTTTACAGTGCTGCTATTTTCCAGCTTCAATGACCATAAGAATGCTCCAGTAGTCTGGTTTGTAAGAATTACTTCAAGGTCATTACCTGAAACATTTCTTAGTTCGAAAACTGACAGGTTATTTACGCTCTCCATAAGCGTCCAGTCCGCTGCCCCATCCCCACCATTCTGCGTGAATAGAGCAGATCGATTGTTAATCCAATTGCTTACATCCCAATTCATATTGATACCCTCACCATGCAACGCATATATCATGGAAAGGTTTCCCTTAACGTTTTTCATCCGAACGCTGAAATTATTGATATTAAGTGTATCGTTCCGTCCAGGTACGATTGCATCCCTGTATGCGCTTCTTATTTCGTCTTCTGAAATCTGCAAAAGATTAATAATCTCGTTCCCGGATGCCGTATCAACTGACACGATCGAAAGGAATACAATGCTGTTGAGCATTAATGAGGTCACGATAACACCGATCGCAATGATAAAGCCAGCCAGAAGCATGAGTTGAGCGTCCTGGTTTTTCAGTAGTCCCATCACATCCTCCACATAACAAGCCTTACTTCCACAATATTGTACATGCCTGTTGAAGGGTCGATATCCCTTACAGGACTGCTGATAGAGATATTATCTGTGTCATGCAGAACAAGCTTTCTTGAAACTATCACAGCATTATGTGATGGTTCGCCATTATATATTATTCTCAGAATGGATGGAGATGTGGTGTTATCCGCATTGGTTTTCAGGAATACCATCTCCACATTATGCGCTATCCCCTGCTTTGCAAGTGCTGACTCAAGCATCCCGGAGAGATACGGGATTCTGTTAGTAATATTCCCGCTTCCCTTCTCGATATAGTCAGTTCCGCTCCAGATGTATTGCCTGCCGTCCCAGCCCGCAATGTCTTTTTTAAGGTTTGAGCTGTCTCCCGGCTCTGCAAAGTCCAATACATTTAAAATATCATGTCCGAGCGACCGGAGTTCGTTCTCAACATGCACGTTTGTATTTGAACCAGTCACCGATGTTGTCTCAATGGCATATGCTATTACAAGAAGCATGAGTAGAGATGCTGCAACGCCTTCCAGGGTATGTATCTGGGCTTTTTCGTTGAACATTACCATACCCTCATTGAAATAAAGACAGTCTCACTGTAACCGGTCGAGGAATTTATAAGCTGTACAAGCCTTCTTGACTGCCCGATAACCGTTTCATCCGGAACCGCGACTCCACCGCGGCGAATTGTTGTTCCGTTAATATATGTAACTGACACGTTCACGTCAAAAATGGTGTAACCGCCTGACAGACCAAGTTCATCAAGCGCCAGTTCATAGTTTGGCTTGCCCGAGGTCAGTAGACTCCGGTTCAATTTCGTGTTGATAAAGATATCCAGCTTTTCCTGGTCGACCAGACCCGGTCTATCTGCGGCGACAAGACGGTCTACCAGTACTGTGTTCGCACTGCCGCTTGCAAGCATTAATTCATCTGTATGCGACTGGATAGTGGCTGAAAGCCCGGTCATGAACTGAAATACATAAGCGACTGTCAGAAGAAAAATACTTATGGCGATTATATAATCAAGGGTTGCCTGAGCCCCATCGCCTCCTGAGTTCATATCTTTGAAGTTCATTATTCCTGCATCGTCAGTAAACCCATCATATTTATATTATTTTATGATTAAATAATAGTTTCTATGAATGAATGAGATTACGGTTATCTATCATAATAATGATAATTATATAATCATGATAATGTTAATGGACGATTTTAAATAGTTACAAAGTCTACCTGATATTAAGTAGAGATAGAGGTAAATGTGAAAAAAACGTTCATGAATATCAACGAATTTGTAATGTCCGAGGATGCAGTATCTGAGGTGCTTGATTTTGTCATACTCCTGGGGATTATCATTATATCCTTGAGCGTAATAGCGCTGGCAGGCTACCCAATACTGAAAAAAACACAGGATCATTCGCATATCGAATACACCAGGCAGAACTTTATTAAAATGGCTGAGAACTTCAATAAGGTGCCCCTTGGACAAGCGCCTTCACAGATTGCTGAATTTTATCTTTATGAAGGGAGTTTCGCTGTTACTGGAAAAAGCTCGATAAATATAACTGCGACAAATTCCACAGGTCAGAGGATAATCCTTGCCGATACGGAAATGCGAAGCATTGAAGGCACAATCGGCGAAACTGCCATTTCCTACGAAGGGACGGGTGTCTGGGTAAAATATCCGGAAGGTGCAACCCTCAATGTTTACAGACCGCTTATCAGCAGCGTGGGGAATTCGCTTGTGATACCTGTAGTAAATTTGAACGGGGATTCATTCATCGCTGGAAGCGGCATTAGCAGCATTACTGTCAAAGGCACACCTGAGGTTGTGCATTACAATAACATTAGCGGCATTAATATCAAGATTAACAGCAGATACGAAGACGGCTGGAAAAACTATTTCCGGGATATTTTGTCATGGAACGAATGTGACACAGATGAATGCACTGTAAAACTTGACGTATCCGGTATGGACGTCTACATACTTTTCACACAAATGGACACGGTGATAAAATGAAGTTCCTGTGTTCAGAAGAAGCCGGCGCAGAAGGCATGGGGCAGATGTTAATGATAGGAATAACCGTTATAGGGGTAAGCATGCTATCCCTTTTAGCTCTCCCATCTATCAACAGCATAGAGGAAATAATATCTGTACAGTCAGTTGAGCAGACCTTCAGCCAGTTAGACGCGGAGGCGAACCAGGCGATACTGGGGGAACTGGAAACGATGATAACGGATTTCAATCTTGGCGGCGGCACCCTTAACGTTGAATCTGGCGGTGAGAGTTATATAACGATAAAGAATGAGAATGAAAACAATGTTATCAAGATACCCATGGGAAAGGTCACATACCGCAGTGGAAACAGGATCGTATCTTATGAAGGGGGCGGCGTATGGTCAAAAGAAGCTTCAGGCGAAACCAGAATGCTCTCATCTCCGAATTTCTATTTCAATGGTGTGAGTCTGACTCTCCCGGTTATCAGTTTGAATGGAGAAGGTTCTGCCGGTGGAAAAGGAACCGCATCGCTCATACTGAGAAAGAATTCAACTGTAGTATTGTATCCAGATGCAAGCATACCTAACAGGACAAATCCTTTGACCGGAAGTGGGACTTATGTGAATGTCACGAGCGATTTCTATGATGCGTGGGCTGGGTATGCAAGAAGCATAGGATATACAGCCGTTACTACGAACATGACGTCACGAACAGCCAGCATAAGACTCTCATCCATGCCCGCTACGCCTGGAGGAAATACTCACATAACCAATCCGATCACGTTGAGAGGACTGGACTCAAAATCTCCAGAACCGGTAAATAATTTCAGTTTCAGGCTTGTGCCTTACGGGAAGTCATTTGACTGGGATATTCACGCTTATTCAGGTATGAAGAGATTGATCTATCATGTTAAAGGAGAGGCAAAACCTGATGCTCCGATCGATATTAATGTCGGTTACCAGGATGATGGAGCAGGATACAACAAGCCTGCTGAGACATGGGAAGGGTATAGTAAACTAAGAATGCAGGGTCAGGGAGATAACTTATATCTGGACCTGGATCTGCTGGTCCCTGACGTAAAATTGGCATATAACGGGATAAATGTCGGAACATCGGCAGATAAGATATCAAAGTCATCGTTCAATAATTCTGGTTTTTCATGGTCAAATAGTAGTACGGCACAGATTACTACTAAATATAAGTGGTTCTTCAATACAAGCAATGAATCATGGATATCGAATTTTACCACAAATGTTGGGACAGTGGCAACAGGGGTAATAGATGATGGCAACCCGGCAAAAAGCTTATATGCAAAACTAAGTAACAATTATAAAACCGCAAATGTGACCTGGACTTCTCCTAATTTCACATGGACAAACGGAACACCGGCATCAGCAAGTCTTTATTTTGACTGGAAGGTTGCAACTTATGCAACACCCGGGACTTTCCGTGTCTTGCTGGTCATGCCTGATGGTTCAACATCTATGATATTTCCAACTACTTCATTCAGTGCATCTGCAGGTTGGTCAACTCAATCAAATACCACTGTTTCAGTAAATGATTTGTAACAACTCACCTTTAAGAAGTTGATGTGTTTAGGCTCTTTTCACTTGTTGGTATCTCAAGTTTTTTCTTCAGCATTCCCATAAATCTCTGTCCT
>JAYTKX010000152.1:0-18842 GCA_043729865.1 Methanobacteriota archaeon | reverse complement strand
GTTACTAAAGTGAAGTTGTTACGACCAAAAATTAGCTAAATTCTGGAAGGCACAGGGGTGCTTGCTATTGTTTTCAATTTTTGAGTGGGAAACTTGGGTGTAAAGGAAAAATTCAAGATGGAAGACCTGACCGGTCTTAAACTGGAGATGCCTACAGTTGCAAAGGCGGAAGCGTAGAGCGAATTTCTGGAATTACCAATATGTAATCACAGCAAAGAACAAACCCGTGGTAAGTCCCCTATTATCATTCATAGCATATCCATAATTTCATAGTAGATTACACACTAATTCTCAAAAACAGCCTTTCTCACAGCTTCAATTGTCGCATCAATCTCTATCGGTCTGGGGCATACCGACAGCACATGCTCCGAGTCTTTGAGAAGGTGCCCTGTTGTCACGCACACCACACTCTCGTCGCTATCTATCACGCCCATCTCTGCAAGTTTCCGCAGTCCCGCTATCGATGAAGCGCTTGCAGGTTCAACACCGATGCCTTCCATTGATGCAAGTTCCTGCTGCGCCCGGATTATCTCGTCGTCAGTAACTGTCTCTGCCGTCCCGCCCGACTCCCTTATCGCGATCAGCGCCTTTATTGCATTCACCGGATTACCGATGCGTATCGCTGTCGCCACGGTCTCAGGGTTGCTTTCAGGTGTTATTTCAGCAGCGTTGTTCCTGATCGCCCTCGCTATCGGGCTTGCACCTTCTGCCTGTATGCCGGTCATCTTCGGCACGCTGTCAATGATCCCGAGGCGCTTGAATTCCTTGAATCCTTTATATATCGCGGTGATGTTCCCGGCATTCCCCACTGGCAGCACAAGCCTGTCCGGCGCCTTCCATCCAAGCTGGTCTGCTATCTCAAAAGCTATGGTCTTCTGACCTTCAAGCCTGTATGGGTTCACTGAATTAAGAAGATAGAATCCTTCCCTGTCGCACAGGTCTCGCACGAGCTTGAGAGCATCGTCAAAATTCCCCCTGATGCTCAATACTTTTGCGCCGTGCATGAGCGCCTGGGCAAGTTTGCCAAGCGCCACCTTACCTGAAGGGAGGAGCACAACTGCCGGCACGCCTGCTTTTGCTCCATAAACTGCAAGTGATGCCGAGGTATTGCCCGTGGATGCGCACGCCACGGTCTTCATACCAAGTTCGAGAGCTTTTGTCACGCCTACCGTCATTCCCCTGTCCTTGAACGAGCCTGTGGGGTTCATGCCCTCATGCTTAACATAGACCTCTTTCAAACCCACGCTTTTCGCTATCCTGTCCACCCGGTAAAGCGGAGTCCCGCCTTCTTTCAGGGATATCGGTTCTCTCTCCACCGGTATCAGAGCGCGGTATTTCCATACAGAAAGAGGACCTTTCAGGTCTTTTTTTGTGAGATGTATCTTTGAATAATCATAAATCACATCAAGAAGACCACCGCAGGTACAGGTATAGACGACTTCTGAAGCTTTGTATTTTTTATGACATTCAATGCACTCGAGGTGGTACAACATAGGGGACTAAATAGAATCGTAAGACTTATAGATTGCTCTAATACTTCCTTGCTATCATATAATCCGCAAGCCCGATAAGTATGGTTTTCGCTTCGGAATCAGGAAGCACCTTCAATGCTGCTTTCCCGTCCTCAACAAAACCAACAGCCCTGTTCATTGCATAATCAATAGAACCAGATTCCTTCAGGGTCACAAGAGCTGCTGAGACTTCACTGCGCGTGGCATTGCTCTTTCCGAGCGCATCGATCGTGACGCCTTTTGAGAGCGCATGTATCACGATAAGCGTGCGTTTCCCTTCAATAATGTCGCCGCCCTGCGCTTTTCCCAGTATCTCCTCTGGTGTGATAAGGTCGATGACATCATCGTATATCTGGAAGCCAACACCTGTCATGCGTCCGAAATCCCATAATGCCCGTGCAGCATCATTATTTGCACCAGATAATGTTGCTCCCATCTTCATTGCTGCGGCAAAAAGCACAGCGGTCTTTTTCTCGACCATGCGCATATATTCCGCCTCTGTCACGTCTTTTCGTGTCGCAAGATTCATATCCATCCACTGCCCCTCACATATATCGGTGCAGGTCTTGGACATGAGTTCCAGGCTTTCAACAAGCCGGGCAGGCTCACTTCTTGTGCATGAAAGTATCTCAAAAGCCTTTGAATAAAGGGCATCCCCTGCTATGATGGCTTTTGGAAGACCCCATTTTTTATGTACGGTAGCAAGTCCCCTTCGCAGGTCTGCCTCATCCATGATGTCATCATGTATAAGGGTAAAGTTGTGCACAAGTTCTATAGCCACCGCAGCAGGCATCACGTTTTCCGGCTTGCCACCCACTGCTTCCGCGGAAAGCAGTAACGCACTCGGACGAAGCCTTTTTCCTCCTGCGTCCAGAAGGTGCCGCATCGCCTGATACATCTCGTCAGGCGGGGTTATGGGAAGGAACTTCGGGATTGCTTCATCTATCTGTTTTGCCCTTGTCTTGAGGGCTTCCTCAATCATAGTATCATTTCCTCGCCGTTTCTCATGATATGCACGGTATCGCCGAATACATATCCTGCATCCTCAGCCAGTTCCACATAGCTTGAATGCATCATCATGTTACCATGCGATGGGATGACCTGCTCCGGGTTAACCATCCGCAGGAGTTCCCAGTGGTCTTCCCGCGAAGCATGACCTGAGACATGCACATTATCATAAATGCGCGCCCCTGCCATCTTCAGTTTTGTTTCAAGCGCATACCTGTTAGCCATCGTTATGGGATTGGGGATGGTATTTGCCGAAAATATTACCTTGTCCCCCTTATCGATCCTGAACTGTGTTTCTCCGTTAGCTATCCTCGTAAGGATCGCATCCGGTTCGCCCTGGTGACCTGTGACAATTGGCAGGTATTTCTTCTTCCCGTCCTGGGAAATGCGCTTCAATGCCTTTTCCACAGCATTCCTGCTCCCGTGTATTTCCAGGTTCTGCGGGAATTTGATAAGATTCATTTTTTCGGCTAATGATAGATACCGTTCCATCGACCTTCCCAGAAGTACAGGTATCCTGTCCATTTCCTCGGCAGCCTGTATAATTGCATTGATGCGTGAAATGTGGGAAGAGAACGTAGTAACCAGCACGCCAGAATCCGTTTCCTCTGTCCCGAGCAACACGTCGCGTACAAGGTCTTTCGCTATCTGCTCGGATGGGGTCTTACCATAATGTCCGGAATTAGTGCTCTCAGTGATCATAACCCTGACGCCTTCATTACCGAGTTTTTTAAGTCTCTGGAAATCCGGCGGCAGCCCGATAGTGGGGGTCCTGTCCAGTTTAAAATCACTTGCATATAGCACAATGCCTTCCGGCGTATGGATAGCAGCGAAGGCTGTGTCCACGATGCTATGCTGCATCCTTATGAACTCTATCTGGATATCAGGCGTGAGGTTATATGTCCCTCCAAGTTTCAGGGGGATGACTTCGTTGTTCACTTTGAATTTCTTTTCATCCGATATCTCGTGTCTCACAAGTTCTGCTGTGTAAGGTGTGGCGATTATGGGCGCTTTGTACCTGTGCGCCAGTTTCGGTATCGCGCCTATATGGTCGAGGTGACCATGCGTGCATACGATGGCTTTGACCTTCCCGCCGACCTCGTTCATTACTGTGTCGTCAGGGATGGCTCCCATCTTTATCAGGTCCATTGAATGCATTTTGTCAATTTCAACATCTTCGTGTATCTGGACCCTGTCCAGCTGCAGTCCCATGTCAAGAACAATGATGTCGTTATCTATTCTGATACCCGTCATGTTCTTTCCCATTTCGTTGTATCCGCCGACTGCTATTATTCCAATTTCTGTCAATTTATTCACTCCATAAAAATTATTCTTTATATATTTTCATTTTCTTCTGGCAAACCTGGCTGTATCAAAGCCTCTCTGTTCCAGATACTCCTTTGTTTTGCCCGTAATTACCAGCGGTGTTTTGTTGAAATCTTCAACGTTACTGCAACCGCATAAGAACATTGCTGCCTTTAGTTCTTCTATAACAAGTTTAATCCTGTCCACTACATCTTTATTGCCTTTTAAAGCTGGTGCTACAAGCGGAAGCGCGACGCTGCACAGGGATGCACCCAGAGCAAGCGATTTTGCCACATCGATGCCTGAGCGGATGCCGCCAGTAGCGATGACCGGTACTGTGATCGAGGATTCCACTATGCTTACAGCAGTGGGTATTCCCCAGTTCCAGAATTGATTACCGAGATGGTATGACAGCATATCACCGCGCTTTTGCGCCCGGTATGTCTCAACTCCAGCCCAGCTTGTACCGCCAAGCCCGCCCACATCAATGGCTGCTGCGCCTGCATCGCATATCGCGACAGCCTGTGAATGAGAAATGCCTGCGCCGGTTTCTTTTATTATCACGGGTACGGAAAGTTCGCTGCATACCTTCTTTATCGCAGCAAGACAGCCCTTCGCGTCGATATTGCCCTCGGGCTGTATGGCTTCCTGGAGAAAATTCAGATGTATCGCCATGGCGTCAGCGCCGATCATTTCCACCGCGCGCTCAATACCTTCGATACCGAATTCGTTAAGCTGCGCTGCGCCCACATTCCCGTATATGAATGCATTGGGCGCTTTATCCCTGACTATCCTGAAAGAATCCTCAAGTCCAGGGTCTTCGATCGCTGCCCTCTGGCTGCCAACGCCTATGCCTATCCCGAGTTCCTCTGCCGCCCCTGCAAGAGCTGCATTTACTGCCTTCGTGTCAGGATGTCCCCCTGTCATAGAGGCGATAAGGAGCGGAGCCCGCAGTTTCCTGCCCAGGAATTCCGTCTCAAGATCAAGAGCTTCCTTATCTATCTCAGGAAGACAGTTATGCACCAGATAGATATCGTCAAAACCGCCGGCTCTCAAACCCTGGTGGGTCTTATGGGCTTCAACGTCTTTTTCAACGCATAATAACAGATGTTCTATCTTCCTGTCAGATGTGGTCATTCAGTACCCCTAATTTCAACCTTTTATATATAAGTCATTTGTCTGTTATTAATGTTCCCACGTCTTCACCGTATAAAAATTTTGACACCATGTTTTTTTTTGCCGCATTGAATACACGCGAACTGATCCCCTTCTTAGAAAGTTCTACCAGTTCTGACACCTTCCCGAACATTCCGCCCGTCACATCCGGAGCTTTCGCCCCCATGATGTCCTTTTTCATATCTATAAAACTGCGAGGCGTTATTTTCTTTATGACTTCCCCTTTATTATCAAGCACGCCGTCAACATTGCTCCCTGCGCCAATTCCAGATGCGGCGGTAGCCGCTGCAAGGTATGGAACTATCCTGTCGCCTGAGAGGACTGCCGCGCCAAGAACCCTGTCCATGACAACATCGCCGTGCAGTACAGGCACTATTTCCCTTTCAAGCATCAGTTTGATCTGACCTGTCTGGAATTCAACAATATTGCCGTTCTCAAGCAGGCAGGAGCTCAGTGGATGAACAGGAAGCGCATTCAGTCCTGCTTTATTTAATGAGTCAACTACCATCGAATTCAATGTTTTTACAGATGTGTGTGTAAGATAAGCCCCGTTCGCGTTGAATCCTTTGCTCATGTGCTCTATCGCCTGGGGATGACCGAAGGAACCCGCGCCGTGAACAAGTATGAGCGGTATTTTAACCTCTTTTTTAAATGCTGCTATCTCCAGTGATATCCTGTCTATCTCATCCTTCTTAGCCACGGATACAGAATCCTTGTCTGTGATCACGCTTCCGCCTATCTTAAGGATCGTGAGGCTCATTCCTGTTTCACCCCGCATGAATTAAAGTGACTTATTATCGCCCTGCCGCCGGCGTTCTCTATCGCAGACGCCACTTCACGGGGCGAATCGGTCAGCGCGACCATGCATCCGCCACCGCCTGCGCCTGTTATCTTGGCGCCGTAGGCGCCAGCATTCCTTGCGGCATAGACAAGAGCGGATAGTTCTGCAGTACCTACACCGAGGGCATCGAGCAATCCATGGTTCACATTCATTAGTTTACCCAGAGAGATATAATCTTTTTTCTTTACAAGGATCTCGCCTTTTTTTGAGAATGATCCGATCATTCTGATGATCGGATCAATGACTTCAGGATATTCCTCCCTGAGCAAAGCAACATGCTTTACGAGCTTTGCGGTTTTTTTGGGCGTGGCGCCTTTATTGGTATTGCCTATGACAACGCCGCATTCCAGCATATCAAGGCGCCTGCGTGAAGGTATCTCCACAACGCCTCCGAACGTAGACACGAACGTATCTGTTGGGCTTGCGGCTCCCTGCACCTTTTGCTCTATCTCATGCCCCATTCGTGCAAGTTCCTCGTTGCTGTGCCCAAGCTTGAATTCAAGGTTGATGGCTGCAAGTGTGGCGATCGTAACCGCAGCGGATGAGCCAAGACCTGAGCCGACTGGGATGTCAGAGCTTATTTTCACAGATACATTTCTTCTTCCAAGTTTCTCGATAGCCGAGGAAACATAGGGATGTATATCGTGATCCAGCCCTGTTGTACCCAGGTCTGATGATATGGTAATGCTGTCCGAACCCGTCACTGTGACGCGTGTGCGCAGTTCAACAGCGCACGCGATGGCTGGCTCTCCATAAACCACGGCATGCTCGCCGAACAGGTATATCTTTCCAGGGGCTGAGCAGGTTATCATTTCAAAATATCTCCATCCCCACAAATGCGATGAATAAATATAAGCATTCCCGATATTTAAAGGAGATAGAATGACCCGTGATAAGCGCACGATAAAATTTACACGACCGATCGCATCCAATAAGGAAGGGTTACAGCTATCCACTCCGGAGATCGTTGCAGAATACATAGCGAAGCGCCTCAAGACCGATATTATCGCAGACCTGGGATGTGGTATAGGGGGTCAGGTGATCTTCTTTGCAAGGGAATGCAAGAAAGTGTATGCTGTCGAGAGAAATCCCGAAAAACTGGAGTACGCGAAAAAGAACTGCGAACTATACGGGGTCAGCAATGTTGAATTTATTCTTGGTGATGCCCTTGAAGAAAGTACTATTGAGAAGGTATCTGATGCGAACATTGTTTTCTCTGATCCCGCCCGACCGCTGTCCGAAAAAGAACGGACACTTGATAACCTTGAGCCTCCGATAACGGAAATATTGAGGCTGTATTCCGATATTATCCCCGACCTGGCTTTCCATGCGCCGCCCCAGATGCCTCCGTCGCGGATAAATCTGGACTGCGAACGCGAGTACCTTTCGCTGAACGGGCAGTTGAACAGGCTGACGCTGTATTTTGGCGCTCTCAAAGAATGCGAGCGCAGCGCCGTGGTTCTGCCTGGTGAGGCGCGCCTGTGCTCTTCTGATGCTGCGGCGATAAGAATGGGCGAGCTGAAAGATCATGTTTATGAGCCTGAACCGTCAGTGGTGAAGGCAGAACTCTTGAATGAACTTGCGCATGCGATGGAAGAAAAAGGCGATGAGCTCTTCTTTTATAAAGGGGATTCGAAGCGTACGCTGCTGACATCTTCGAAACTTATTGGATCGCCGTTCTTTAAAGATTCCTACAGGGTTGTCGGGAGAACTGAAATGGATGTTAGCGTGATAAAGGAACTGTTGAAATCGGAAAACACGGGAAAGGTTGTGATTCGTTTTGATATTGAACCTGAGAGATACTGGGACGTGAGGAAAAAACTTGAGTGGGGATTGTCAGGTAGCAGGACGCTGCACGTTTTCGGGTTCGGGAAGGATGTTGTGGTGGGGGAGAAGGTCAGGACATTCCCGATTTTTCCAGGTAATAAAACGTTATGGCGCATGTAATGACCGTAAGGGCAGCTGACGCCCACATAGCTGCTGCGACGCCGCCTCCTGGAATAATGGGGTGCGTGCCAGCCACCACATAATCCATAAGGTCAGAAACAACAAAAAATCCGAATATCATCAGATAACTTTCCAGTTTCAGTTTTTTCATCTCTTTCAGAAGTGTCACAGCTACCGCCATCATCCCGATATGAAGCAACAGTATCACGACCCGAAAATCCCGCGTGGCAGGGGAAAAATAATAATCATAGTTCCAGAAAAGGACGAATACTGTCCATAACCCCACTTTATTGAGCCCGATAAATACAAAAGCATCAAAGGTGTTCGACCGCATCCTGAATGAATAAAAAAGAAGTATCAGGACGTACATGAAGGTGAAAAAAGGGCTGTCGGGAACCAAAAACCAGAGGTAGAATGGCGTTATTTCGAACTGCCCCTGATAATAGTAAAAACCAAACAGGCTCCCGATGATGCTGGATATCAGCATTATTATCCTCATCCGCGGCTCTTTCTTGAACCGGAAAAAGAACCCGATCACATCCATACCATCATTCCTGCCCGTTCTTCAGCGGGCGCGCAGGAACACCGCCCACGAAGCCGGATACATCGCTGTTAACGAGAGAGTGCGCTGACACGACGCTGCCCTCCGCTATCGTTACACCGGGGAGAATGGTGGTATTTGCGCCTATCGTTACGTTCTTCCCGATGATGACTTTCCCGAGCCTGTATTCATTTACAAGGAATTCATGGCACAGGATAGTAGAATTGAAACCGATAATGCTATTCTCCCCGATCTCGATCTTTTCAGGGAAAAATACGTCCATATTAACTTCAAGCCCCACTGATACATGCTTGCCGATCCTGATGCCCATCGCAGAATAGAGAAAGTTCTTGAGCCGGAGCGATGGAGAGATGCGGGCAAGGCACATGCAGATATAATTGAAGGCGACCTTAAATGGAGAGACGATATCTTCCCAGTACCAGAGGGAATTGAAGGTGCCTTTTGACCTGAAGGTTTCAAGACGGCGCATGATGTACTATACTGGCAGTTACCAATATATAGAATACCAGAACGCAAATCATTAGAGTAAATTATGTTACTTACCCTGAAAGAGCACGTTGACAGCCTTTGTGATTATACATATACGTTCACATTGAAGAACAGCAGGCTCCGCCCTGACAGCATCATCCCATCACAGGAAGTCACTGATATTACATTCAAAGACCTGGTGGATGAATTAAAGAGCGGGGGAGAGGTCAGGATCCGCGGAAGCGCCGGGAAGCGGCTGGCTTACAGCATGGGCGTTGACCTCAGACAATCCGGAGGGACGGGAGAGGTTGAAATGGCGGGCAAACTCTATATCGATGGCAATGCCGGTTCTGAGATGGGGATGGGCATGGTCTCTGGGGTCATATATGTTAAAGGGAACGTGGAAGAGCCTCTGGGGAACGTGGTGGAGGTAGTATCCGATGAGCCGGGTTACCGCAAGTTCAGGTCTATAACTGAAATTCTCTGCAAAGGAAATGGAAAAGATATGCCTGTCAATAATAAATTTGATGAGACGAAAAAGCACCTTATACTGGACGACGGCATACTCCGCGGAACGATAGCGGCGCGGTGTTATTGCGATGGGCTTGTTTCGGTGGAGGGGAATGTGTATAACGGCACAGGGCTTTTGATGCGAAAAGGTGTGGTTCATGTAATGGGCGACGCAGGGATGAACGCGGGTGCGCATCTTTATGGGGGCGCTGTAATAGTAGATGGGATGGCAGGTGAGTTCGCCGGTGCGTACATGAAGTCAGGAACGCTGATATTGAATGACACAAAAGGCTTTGCGGGGGCGAACCTGAGGGATGGAGTAATTTACGCAAAGAAGAAGATAAGGACAGCGCCGCCGGTGGAGGAGATGGCGATGTCACAGGATGATGCAAAGGTGATAATTAATAAACTTGGCATCGGGCATGTGGAAGCGATGAGCTATCATAAATACGGGGTAGTGAGGGAGAGGCTGGTGAGGATGAAAGATGGGAGCGTGGTGGTGAGGAGGATCGAATGATGTCTGATCCCATCCATTCATCAATTTTATATACTTCTTATTACCCATAGTAATATATCATGTTCCTTCCTACACCATACGATTTCAAGAAACTGCGTCTTGAACTGGGTCTTACCCAGCACGACCTTGCTACCCGCGCAGGAGTGAGCCAGCCCCTCATAGCGCGCATAGAGTCGGGGGATGTTGATCCAAGGCTTTCAACACTGCACAAGATATTCAATGCATTTGACGCTGCGCGAAAAGAGAAGGTGCTTGTCAGGAATGTCATGCATTCGCCCATAATCCATACCACTTCGGACAGTTCTTTAGAGGATGCCGCAAGCATAATGGAAGAGCACGGCTTTTCCCAGATGCCTGTAATAGACGGAGGGATCCCGGTCGGCAGCATATCCACTGACCAGATGGTGGCGTCAATGACAGACCAGGATATAAAGAAAGTATCCCATCTTCTTGTGCGAAATATAATGAGCGAGTCTTTCCCCACAGTTTCTCCAACGACTGATGCAAATACAGTCTCAAGGATACTTGAGAAGAACCCGGCAGTGCTTGTGCTTGAGAAAGGGGTAGTGGTCGGCATGGTGACAAAGCACGACATTATGAAGATGCTGAGAGGATAACCCTAAATACTTAAAAATCAATATATTTATGTTCCAGACCTACGAAATCTGGGGCAAATCGTGTTGATAGGTCCTTGCGGGAGAACGGCAACGCCAAATCTATGACCGTACAGACAACCCCAATGCGGTACACGCGATAACGCCTGACACTAGGGTTACGGCAACGGACAGCGGCACATGCCAGCGGATGAAGTTCCGGGTTAGTGTCAGGCTACAGCAATATTACCTTTTTATGAGCCTTTCCCTTATCAGATAAACGCATATCGCAAGGACTGAAATACCGTAAAGCGCCTGGAATATGTTCTGGTATTTGTAGGTGAACCAGACACGAATAAGTTCTTCAATTGACACATAAATCTTAAACACCGCGAGTAATGCGAAAAGCATTGCTATCAGGAACGTCCCCAGGTAGAAATAATCCTCCAATTTTTCTCGGCTTATCATTATGATCTCCTCCTTAATGCTATTACTATTATCATTGCAGTGATTGCCGCAATTACCTCAAATCCGGGTTCCATCTTTGGGGTTGCGGCATACGACGGTGCGCCCTTCTCCATTGCGCCAGACACAGGCGGGGCGCCACCCTCGCGCACGAATTTAGAGACTTCTATATTCATCTTTTTCTCCTGGCTCTCTTTCGGTACGGTCTTTGTGGGAGCCAGCATCAGCGCCTTCTCCCATGTATTCACCAGAACATCCCCTTTCCATAGTTCCACTACCATCATGTAATTATAACCCTCAGGAACATCAAGCTGCACGCTTTTAACCGAAGTAGCTTCACCTGCGATGATACCCGTCTCAGAAGATCTCTTATCAGCCAGCAGGTTCGATTCAGCCTGCCGCGCCTTGACGATCATGTTCATGTTCTCGGATGGCGCAGCCCATTTGTTCTCAAGATATACATCAGACCTTATGGATGCGCGTCCGCCTGAGGCTCCTGTCACAATAAAATCAATATTATTGACCGTAATCCCGCTGAGTTTTGCAACAGGTGTAAGCGCATTCAAACCCTTTATGCCTACTGACCCGCTCTCCCTTATGCTGCCGTTGTCATAGAGCAGTATCTTGAGGTCATAGTTGCCATTCCGGTCTACCTTCAATTTTGCCGAGGCAGTCACCGTTTTATCAGTATCGCTCTCCGGTATCAGGGTTGAGACCTCTGACTCAAGAAGCCCGGTATTACTGTTAATAGCTCTTATGAGCATCTTAGCATTCTTTGCCTCGCCTTCCCCGTGATATATGTACGCTGTGACGTTCACCTCGATAAGGGAACTGGTCACTTCCACAGGTTTGACATCGACTTCGCGGATAGAAAAGGAAGCAGAAGGTTTGTATACAGTCTCCGTTATAAGAGCATCGCTATTTATCAGTACAATGGCAAGAGATACGACAAGTATAGCCGCCACCAGTGTTATAAGTACGTTCTCAGATTTCATAATCCCCACATCCTTTTGATCATGATAGTTTATAAACCTAACTGTCTGCACAATTTTGCATATTCCAGTATCACTTTTTTCCTTTCTTCGAATTATGCATCCCGTTAGCACTGTGTTCCTCGATGATAGACTCAAACATGAAATACTTCTCAACGAATTTCTTGAGTTCCTCATCAGAGATCGCAGAGATGCGCTTCTCCTCATTATACAATTTCTGGATATCAGCTTGTATTGCCTTCACCCGCGGATCGTTCTTATCGACCTTGGTATCTACATGCATCAGTTCATTAAGCGTCTCCTCGACCTTGAAGCGTATCACTTCAAGACCCGATGAATCACCTATCATCAACTGCCTTTTTCCACCCACGATCTCAGGAGGGTAAGGCTCGTATGTGAATGGATTTTTAATGATACCTGCTGTATGTATGCCGCTTTCATGGGCAAAGATGTTCTTTCCCACCACGGATTTATTGCGCGGTACCCTGATGCCTATCTCCTTTTCCATAAAATCTGCAAATTCCGTGACGGATCTAAGATCGTACTTCTGGAATCCTTCCACCCGCTGAATAAGGAACAATGCGACCTTCTCAAGTTCAGCATTCCCAGCCCGTTCACCTATTCCCAGGAAAGTGAGGCTTGACCAGTTCGCGCCGTACCAGTATCCTGCTATGGAGCATGCCACGGACATTCCGAAATCATCATGGATATGTGTTTCTATGTTCTTTGCACCTATTTCACGCAATCTCTTCACAATGTAAGGTATGCCGTACGGCTCATCTACTTCAGGGAACGGTATGCCAAAGCCCACTGTATCGCACAGGCGTATTATGCAGTCCGGGTCTATCTCAAGAAGTTTTTCAATAAGCGGGAACACAAAACCTTCGTTATCTGCGCGGGTCATGTCCTCTATATGCGCCCTCGTCCGCAGCCCGTGGTCCACTGCATATTGCAGCGCATCGGTATACTTCTTCTCTGCCTCTTCGCGGCTTGCAAGTCCCATCTTATCGATAACATGCGAATCAGAAACAGACATCAGTATACCTGTTTCCCTGATGCCGTCCATGCTTAATACGAAATCAATATCCTTTGGATTGGCGCGCGCCCATCCTGTAACTTCGGGAAATTCATAACCCCTGTCAAGCATTTCTTTTACTGCTTCCCTGTCGCGTTCATTATATACAAAAGTCTCAAGCTTCTCGATACCGATCTTATGAAGATATTCATATATCTCTGTCTTGTGCTTTTTTTTCATCACTATTCCGGGCATCTGCGAGCCGTCGCGGATAGTGCTGTCGCTTATGAATACTTCCTGCCCCAGTGGGAGCTTTATCTTGGGGAGATCCTCGTATGATTTGTAGACTTTCATTGGCTGACTGATTGTAATAGGAATTTATATTACTTGTGGTTTTGGAAGTATCTATCAGGCTTTATTTTATTCTTTTCTGCTCCTTGTGAGGTTTTGCGGCTTCCCGGAACGATTTCAAAACACTTATATATAAAAAAATGATAAGCATCGAATCGGTGGCTATGAAATCCAGAAATTTAATAAAAATATCAGTATTAATTATACTGATAGTACTGCTTACAGCAGGATGTGTAGAACGTGTAGAAAATCTTTACAGTACATCCAGTATAGGGGCAAGTCCGGTCACCCCCTGGAGCGATCTGAATATAAGACCGCAGATCGACCCCTCCTCCTATATCCATCCCCAGGCTTCAGTGATAGGCGCGGTATCCATCGGAAAAAATGTGATGGTCTCGCCTCAGGCGTCGGTAAGAGGCGATGAAGGTATGCCTATACACATTGGCGATGATTCCAATGTGCAGGACGGGGTGGTTGTTCATGCTCTTGAGACCTCGGATGAGGAAAAGAGACCGGTGGAGAAGAACCTTGTTGAAGTGGATGGAAAGAAGTACGCTGTTTATATAGGGAACCGCGTTTCTCTGGCTCATCAGGCACAGGTGCATGGTCCAGCAAGCATTGGCGATGACACGTTCGTTGGAATGCAGGCGTTCGTGTTCAAATCAAAAGTTGGAAGCCACGTTGTGCTGGAGCCCGGTGTAAGAATAGTTGGTGTAACGATCCCTGATGGAAGATATGTACCGCTGGGAATGATAGTTTCAAACCAGTCAGTCGCAGATAACCTTCCTGTTATCACTGATGATTATGTCTTCAAGAGCCTCAACGAAGGCGTGGTTCATGTCAACATCAACCTTTTCGGGGCATTCCTGTTTATTTTTCTTCCCTGTCAAACCTTATAGGGACCTTATAGGGAAAACTTAAGGAATGCGGAATCATATGGTCATACTATGATCTTACTCACCGGAGCCACCGGTTTTATTGGCGGGCTTGTTCTGGAGGCGTTGTCCTGCATGAACGTTCAGGTAAGATGCCTTGTGAGAAAAACCGTAACATCCAGTAACCCGAACATAAGTTACGTGACCGGGGATGTCCTTGATCTGGACTCACTTGTGAAAGCAACAGCAGGCGTGGATACGGTCTATTATTTCATACATATGATGGGGAAACAACAGGAGCAGGAGAAATTCGACATACTTGACCGTAAAGCAATAACCAATATGGTGAAAGCCTGTAAAGAAAACGGAGTAAAGAGAATTATCCATCTCACAGGGATAACCAATCCGGGAGAGAAGCTCTCGCATCACCTTGCCAGCAGAAAAGAAGTGGAGGATATAATCAGATCAAGTGGTATAGACTACACGATCTTTAGAGCTTCCGTGATAATCGGGAGAGGCGGCGGAGCATTTGAGATACTTGACACCGCAGTTCGGAAATTCCCGGTCATCCCTGTCTTTAACTGGGGGAATACACATGTCCAGCCCGTATATATCGGAGACGTTATGCGATATCTTGTGGAATGCCTTGATAAGAAAGAGACTGTAAATAAATGCTATGACATCGGCTGCTCTGAAGTCTTTACCTATCAAGAACTGATGCAGGAATATGCGCGTCAGCTGGGGCTAAAACGGATTTTTGTACATATCCCGGGTTCATGGCATCGGATATCATCTCTGGTTATTGGATATCTGTCCCCGGTGAACGCGAATGTGGTTTACTGGCTTATTGAATCCCTGCGCAACAATATGGTTTGCGAGCCGAACGACCTTAAGAAGACATTTGGATTCGAGCCATTATCATTCAAAGAAAGCATCAGGAAGCTTGCAGAAAATAAAGATCAGTGATCTACGGTTATGATTTTATCGCCCTGACGAGTTCTTCTATTTTCCCTCTGACATCCCCGACCTGCTCCACGATAGTGCCGGTCACTATCATGTCAGCGCCTGCCTTAACGCGCTCTCTTGCTGTTGCCCCGTCGCGGATACCGCCTCCAACGATTACTTTTGTTTCTTCTCCGACAGCCTTTTTCACGGCTGCCACCATTTCGACCGGGACAGGCTTGTCTGCGCCTGAGCCAGCTTCAAGATAAATATAATGCATGCCCAGGTATTTTGCCGCAAGAGCATACGCCACTGCAAGTTTCGGTCTGTTCCTGGGTATCAAGCGCGCATCCCCTACCCAGCCTGCCATCCCTCCGGGTTCTATAATGATATATGCCATTGAGATAGGTTCAATGCCGTGCCTGTAGACAAGCGGCGCGCCAATAGCCTGGTTCGTGGTGATGTAATTGACATCCCTTGAATTAAGAAGGCTCATGAAAAATATTGCATCCGCGCTCCCGCTTACCCCTCCCGGATTTGCAGGGAACAGGATGACCGGGAGAGAACAGGCGGCTTTTATCGCTTTTATGGTCTGTTCGACTACGAGCCCGGTTGCGCCGGTGGAGCCGCCTACCATGATCGCATCAGTGCCGCCGGCTTCGGCTTCCCTTGCCATATTTCCTGCAACCTCAGGCTGCTGGGAGTCAGGGTCGAGAAGGGTCAGGTGGACGGCGCCGTCTTTTTCTACTATCTGGTTGAGGCGGTCCTCTATTCCCATATTATGAACTTACGACGTTCCCTTGCCCTTTATTTCCTTTGATTTTGGTCTAAGACCTGTATATCCGCATTTTCTACATCTCGTCGCACGCATTGAGTTCCGTGCATTGCATTTCATACAGATCTGCATGTGTAAGAGTACTTTTTCCGCTTCTGGAAATCTTGCCATAATTAACCTCTGGTGGACTGCTTAGTATAATGTCATAAGATTTAACCTTTTGCTCAGAATTTCTTTTTCCGCTCCTCCACCTGCCTCACTATCTGGGGATAACTTCCGAACACAGCAGCCAGGTCGATCGTGCATACTACGTCCACGACTCCGATGGCGGCTATCGCGGTTCCCTCGCGATCCAGTATGGGGGCGACCACGACCGGGACTCCCTTATAAGCTCCGCTGTCGGGTATCGTATGTATCACGCAATTCCTTGCCAGTGCATCTTCAAGCACCGGTCCTGTATAATCCATATCAACAACATTCCCTTTCTCAAGCCTGACCCCTTTTTTGTTCCTGCTTCGCATCGTGACAGGAAGAGAGAAGAGTTCATGGACCATCTTCGCGACAGGAAGTATGTCCCCACTTGTTGAATTTTCAGATAATCTGATGTCTGCCATTTTGAATCACCAGGGTTAAAGACACGCCTTTATGTTAATAATTTTTCCCTTATCCCCCCGCCTGGTTCTAATTCTTCAAATATCTGCCCTTCGAACGAATACACCTTTGCGCCTGTGAGCCATGCATCAGGCATGAGCCCTGCCTTCCTGCAAGTCTGGCACAGGAACTCCACAGCATCAAAACCATGTTCTACAGCTACCTGTGGCAGGAGGAGCCCCTGGCTCCTTTCAGTCGCAACGATAAGCCCGTCCCTGCAGATCACGATCTTTTCAGGGATATCCCCGGGTTTTGCATTTATGGGTTTCGGGACAGTGAGCACTGTTACCTCGATCACAATGTCATTGAGTTCTTCCTTTTTAACAGGGTCAAAGCGCGGGTCCTCAAGCGCAGCATTGGCAGCTGATGCAATTATGGCTTCTCCGAGCGGCATTACGGGATAAGGTCTTCCGATGCAGCCGCGGAGTTCCTTTGTATCTGATCTTTTATTCAGGGTAACAAATACCCCGCGTTTTTCACGAAATACCGGCGGAAGGTTATCCGGTTTGATCTTTTTTTTGTTGCTCAGGCATTCCTGTATAGCCCTGCGCGCAAGCCGCACTGCCATCTCTCCCTCTGATTTTGAAAGCATGATCAAGGATTATCCTCCTGAGTTATATGTTTTTTCAAGAAAGCCTTCTTGTGTCGTTGCCGAATCATTTTTTTCGTTTCAGGTATTCTACAACAATCTCTTTTTGTAGTTCTGGTTTTCCCATTCACCTTGTTCTCTATCTTCATCTAAATTTTTTTCTAGATATTTTACAAATTCTCTATTCAACAATAAATTCCTTGTTATTCTTACCAATGATTCTGATTCTTTTTTTCGTACCATCCATATGGATTCTTCAGATTTTTTATCAGCTACATCAATATTCAACTCAGATAAAATGGCATTAAGATTCGTAATTCCTGATGTTCTATTATTTTCCTTTGAGACAGCCTTAATTGAAAAACAATATTTTTCATTATCATTCTCGACAAGAATCTTAAAATAATATTTTATGCCGTCAATACTTGCTTCCATTTTATAAATCGCTACAATATTCTCTACTAAATTCATCAAAAATAATTCTCAACACTTTTTCTCGCTCTTCAATCTCCAATTGATTGGCTAGAATGGGGGAAATGTTCACAACATTGAAACCTCCAGGGCGAACTACTCTGAGCAACTCCCGAAATCTGTCAACCAGGAATTGTTTGTATTCGTCGTAAGAAATATCTTTTCGCTCCCATCGCTCTTTCTTGCCATTGATCTTTTCTATATGCTCTTCGTAGTTTATGGCGTTTAAATAGGGTGGTGAAGTGAACGCTAAAACTATTTCATTCTCAGACAAGGTTTTGAGAACTTCTAAACAATCTCCTTGAATGATCTTTCCATTTCCGACACGAAATTCCCTAAACATTTATTTACCTTCTTTAATATCATTTGTAGTAAATCAATTTATCTATTTAAGCAGTGGGAAATATATATGGTTATAGTTTCCAACACTTCAGGTAAGATGGGGATGAGGATTGAGCACGACCTTAAGTCGCTCAATCCCGTTCAATGAACGTTACGGCGATATTAATACTCTCAGATAGCGGTGCGAAAGTATTACATCATCATACCGGGAGGCATTCCGCCCATACCGCCCATTCCGCCGTATTGTCCGCCTGCATGTCCTGAGCCGGCTGTAGCGGCAAGCACGTCGTCTATCCTCAAGATCATGTTAGCAGCCTCTGTTGCAGAACTGATCGCCTGCGTCTTAACGCGCAGCGGCTCTATAACGCCTTTTTCCCACATGTTCTCGACTTTTCCCTCATACACGTTAAGCCCGCTGTCCTTGTTCCCTCTCTCGTGCTCGCTTCGAAGTTCTGCCAGCATATTGATCGGATCAAGACCCGCATTCTCAGCCAGCGTCCTGGGGATAACCTCCAGCGCCTTCGCGAATTTTGTCACAGCCAGTTGTTCTCTTCCTTTGAGGGTGGAAGCGTACTCGTTCAACCTCAGCGAAAGCTCGATCTCAGGCGAGCCCGCTCCTGCGACAAGCTTCTCATCTTCAATAGCCACGCCAACAACCCTTAAAGCGTCTTCAAGAGCGCGTTCTGTGCTATCCACCGCGTGTTCAGTCCCTCCGCGGATGAGTATTGATACTGCTTTTGGATTGCTGCAGTCGGTGATGTAGATAGCCTTGTCCTCGCCCAGTCCTTTTATTTCAACCAATCCGGCTGTCCCGATATCTGTTCCATCAAAATCATCCACGCTTGTGATAAGGTTTGCGCCGGTCGCACGCGCCACTTTTTCGATGTCCTTTTTCTCGACGCGCTCAACAGCAAGGATATTTGCTTTCGCAAGGAA
>JAYTKX010000151.1:0-30791 GCA_043729865.1 Methanobacteriota archaeon | reverse complement strand
AATGAGCGGGTTCTTCATAGGGTGAGTTGATTATGAGGCGGTCGATGGTGGATTTCACTGTGGAGTATCCTCCTCGATATTCATACCTTCCTCAGTAAGTGTCTTTCTAACAACCTGTCTAACTCTGGAAGCCAGATCAATAGCATTAAGTGCCTCATCCATAGTCACTTTATCCTCTGTTCCCGGATAGCGGGTTGTGATAGCATATAGAGTTAGTCTCTTAGTTTCTTCTATTTTCCCTGCCCAATTTCCATGTTCAGCGCATAATTCCAGCAAACGAAATATGTCGTGAGTATAAGGAAAATCAACACCCTTGAACACAAGATAAGCTTTGAGATATTTTTCAGCACACTGCTGTGCGTGGAAGGCAATCAGCCTGTATGGAACGGCATTTTTCATCGTAATGGCATATTGTGCCATGCGCAAATCTTCCTCAGCAAAGGCAATCCATATATTTACTTTGTTGTGGATTTCATTTTCAATGGCATTCATATAGAACCTTTCCTTCCTTCCAGGCAGGACGTGCGATTGTTCCGGGGATTAAACGATCTCTCTCGAACTCTTCTGGACTTAGAAGGATAATATCACGCGCAAAACCCAGACCGCTTAAAGCATAATACATTTCCATCAAGAGATTTCTGCGGTTTCCCTTTATGGGTTGAATAACCAATATATCTACATCACTGTGCTCATCAGCAGTTCCACGCGCCTGCGAGCCAAAAAGTATGATCTTCTCAGGATGAAATTTTTCTACGAGGCGGCGCACGGCTTCGTTAAGGATTTTATTGCTGATCATTGCACACCCCAATACATATCTGGCAAAGTCATCCGAGCTATTTTAATTAACCGCAGATGAACGCAGATGAACGCAGATGGAATGGAATGTAACACAGATTGCGCGGATGACGCGGATGCGCACGGATTAAAAATATCTGTGAAAATCTGTCCAATCCGGTGTGTCGCTATTCCATACCAGAGCGCAAAGGTCGCTGCTGAGCTTTGCGTTCTTTGCGCCCTTTGCGGTGATAAATTGATCTGCATCACTTCACCTCGACTATCTTTAAACTCTCTATCCCTCTGTCGTCCACTATCTTCACTGCGATGCGTCTGTTCTTCCCCGCTTCAAAAGGCAGCGATACAGTCCCGCGATATGCTTCAATTAATTCTTCATCCACTTCAGCTTTCAGGTTCCTTGCAAGCCTCGACCAGCCATCCTTCTCACCCGACATCGGGAAAAATACCTGCTGCGGGAAGAGGCTCCTGCCATCGTAGTCCGTGTCCAGCATCCACATGGCTATCTTCTCTGTCCCGCCTGAGTCAATATCTCCTGTCCTGGTGTTGTAATAATCAAAGCCCAGCACTTCAACGCGGTATTTGACCTTATCCTTATCTTTCACCGTCTCAACTTTCACATCCGGCTGACCTATGAGCCAGAAGCTCTCGTTGCTTGCGCGCTTTTTCTTGAGGTCGTCGGTGAGCAGGTCAACGTTCATCTGCACCTTGAGCAGCGTGACGCCCGGCCAGTTTGTCTCGTCTATGTCCTTCGCTGCTTCGGGGTCGAACTGGAAAGAGGCAAAAACGATGATCTTCGGTTTCGGCACGAGGGTCTGCGCCTCCTCTATCGCAAGCGCAACCTGCCGCTGCTCAAGCGGCGCATGTTCAGGTCCGAATGAGATAACGGCGCGCTGGGCATAAGATGCGGCGCCCTCCTTTACCGTGTCTGCGCCCCGTGTATTCGGCATTGTCTCTGCATCCGCATGCAGCCACCGCGCGCCCGCCAGCGGCTCAACGCGCGAAAAGTGAATGTACTGCCCGTTCTTCCCCCTGATGCCGCATTTCAACAGCTCCGCGCGCCACTCGCTCTGCCGCAGCGTCTCGCCTGAGCGCGCCACCGACTCATCGGCTGGCATCTCAGCCTTTACCTCGGAAATGGGCATCACCACAGGCGCAGGCACAGCCTCAACCGTAAAGGGTCCACTCACCCGCGCTTTTCCATTATCCACAAACGGCTGGTCGTACAGCGTCTCCTGCCCCGGCGGCTCGTTGTTGGCAATGCTTTTTAGCGTGATATGAGGCACGGTCTTATATTTGAATCCCGAACCCACGCCCTCGTCTGGATGCGCCAGTTCATAATAATCAAAACTCGCGGTCATGAGGCGCTGTTTCGCAAGCGCCACAGCCACGCGCGAGGTATCGCATGTAATCCAGCGCCGTCCCCACTGCTCTGCAACAAATGCGGTTGTGCCAGAGCCGCAGGTTGGGTCAAGCACGAGGTCGCCGGGGTCGGTGGTCATGAGGAGGCAACGTTGTATTGCGGATGAACCAGTTTGAACAACATATATTTTAGGGTCAGAACGACTCATCACGCTTCCACCGATATCAGCCCATAAATTATTGATGGCCTGCAAAGGAAAGTCCTCAAAGTACCTGATATAACTTAATGAATTTCCCATAACTATTAATCTCTTTGACTTTTTGAGATTATTCATGCCATTTGGATAATTTGCCGTCCAATGTCGGCCCTTTGCAGGATTAAAAATTTTATTTTCAAATTCAAAAGGAGTTGATTCACCACTACTTCCTTGACTGTCCAAAGCTCCAAAAGTGAAAATTCTTGAACCTTTAGGTAAAGAAAATATATCTTTTTTCTCTTTTTCGGTTAAAAGTCTTCTTGTACCATCTGGGAGTTGTATTTGATTATATCTGCTATCTTTATCGTCAAATGGATTTGATTTCTGAATAAACAATTGTTTATATTTTAAAAAAGACACATTTTTTCCATACCAAACAATATAATCACCTGCTCTGCTAAGTGTATTTGAAGTGAATCCACTTGTTGTTGTATAACTAATTATGCTCACAAAATTCCCCACCCCGAACACCTCATCCATCAAATTCCTCACTAAATGCACATTCTCATCGCTTATCTGTACAAACACGCTCCCGCTCTCAGTCAACAACTCCCGCGCCAGCAGCAGCCTGTCCCTCAGATAGGTCAGGTAAGAATGTATCCCAAGCTCCCATGTATCCCTGAAAGCCTTTATCATCTCAGGCTCCTGGGTCAGGTCTTCGTCCTTCCCATCCTTCACATCGCGTTTGTTCACGAAAGGCTGGAAATTGGAGCCGTATCTGATGCCGTAGGGCGGGTCAATGTATATCATCTGCACCTTCCCGCTCATCCCTTCCTTCTCAAGCAGCGAGTTCATCACAAGAAGCGAATCCCCCGCTATCATGCGGTTTGACCAGTTGTGCCTGTGCTTGTAGAACTCGATAGCTTCGCGAAGCGGCGGATTCTCCCCGGAGTATTCGAAAAGCGACATCTGCTTTTGCGCGCCGTTGCGCTTTCGGACTGCTTCTATGATTGTGCGTGGGTCGATGCGTTCGTGCACGTGGAGGGAGACCGTGGGGATTTCGAAGGATGTGTGCTCTGCTTTTCCTGCCCATATGAGCGCGGGGTCAAGGTGCGGGTCGTATGCGTAGGTCTTTTTGCCGCTGTCGTGGTCTGTGTCGGGGGTTACAAGACCGACGGGTGGGTTGTTGCAGCGATCTTTGCCTTTGTGGTCGTACTGCTCAATGGGCTTCTTTTCCGGTTTGCTTGATCTGGACATTATTACTATCTCTATTATTGTGAATACCTTTTAAATATATTCTCTTAAAAATCCAACTCCTCCCTTTAAATCATTCCAATGCTGAAATGGAAAATTATTAAAGTATGCAGCATATTTAAACATGGGATTTCATGGATATTATTTATTCCAATCATGCTCAGGAGAAAACCGATGAGAGAAGAATATCAAAAAGGATCATT
Source organism: Methanobacteriota archaeon (assembly GCA_043729865.1). Classification (GTDB taxonomy): domain Archaea; phylum Halobacteriota; class Methanosarcinia; order Methanosarcinales; family Methanoperedenaceae; genus Methanoperedens. Next base: position 26,983 of record JAYTKX010000151.1, on the reverse strand, counting down.
GAGAATGCCATCAGGCATCCTGATGCTATTATAAACAGCAGAGCAGGAACCAGGATAGCACATAAGCTTATTAGAGATAGGCTCCTGAGAATAGTATATAGAGTCGAAAAAGAAAGATATGTTGTTATAACGGTTTATTATGCACACCCAGAAAGATATATGGAGGAAAAATGAAGATATCATATGATCCAGAAGTGGATGCTATGAATATAAAATTCCAGTCTGGAAAATACAGCATAAGCAATGAAATCGCCGATGGAATAATCGTAGATTATACTAAAGACGGCAGAGTAATTTCCATTGAGATTCTGGATGCATCAAAAAAGATTCCTCTAAAGAACCTAAGAGATATCACTATAGCTCTACCAGTAGAAGCCCTTACTCGGACATCTGTCGCCAGTCTTTCCGATTAAGGCATAAGCGGAATCAGTTTCTTATGCTCTAATTTAACCTATTCTCTATCAACATATTTGAATCTATAACACAAGATTTTTTGCTGTTTTTCTACTTTTTTTCTGCTGCTCTTCAGTAGCTCCTGTGTGGATCTTCAATTCCTTTGCAAGCCTCAGGATTTCAAACGTGCTTGTATCCATGAGTTCTGCCGCTCTGCTTAAAGATATTCTGCCTTTCTGATACATCTCAATAACGTTTTTTGGGATATGTAAGGGATAAGATACTGCTTCCATATTAAACCTCCATTTCAGATTTTGCTTTCTCATAAATTCAAATGAACTAACGATAAGGTCAGCAGGAGTTATAAATGCCACGCTATTTTTTTGGTAGCCTCCAAAACCAACAGATTTAATAACCATATAAAGCATTTCACATCTGTTTTACAGACAGGGATAACGATGAAAGATCATATTATAAAAGACATAAAACTCGCAGAAGAAGGGAAACAGCGTATCGAATGGGCGCGCAGGCACATGCCTGTCCTTCAGACAATAAAAGAGCAATTCGAGAAGGAAAAACCCTTAAAGGGCATCAATGTTGTGGCATGTCTTCATGTCACGGTCGAAACTGCCAATCTTATCTATACCCTGAAAGCCGGAGGCGCGAATATCGCGCTTACAGCCTCAAATCCCCTGAGCACTCAGGACGATGTGGCGGCTGCGCTTGCTTCGGAAGGTATCAAGACATATGCCATAAAAGGCGAGAACGAGACGCAGTATTACGAATGCCTTGAAGAAGCGCTCAAGATAAAACCGCACATCACTCTGGATGACGGCGCAGACACCATAGCGCTTGTCCATTCAAAGCACAGGGAACTCATTAAAGATATCCTGGGCGGGTGCGAGGAGACCACGACGGGCGTAATAAGGCTTCGCGCAATGGCAGCAGAAGGCGCTCTTAAGTATCCTGTCGTTGCGGTGAACGATGCAGAGACAAAGATGATGTTCGATAACCGCTACGGCACAGGGCAAAGCACCTTACATGGTATATTGAACGCCACGAACGTCCTGTTCGCAGGAAAGACAGTCGTCGTGGCAGGTTACGGATGGTGCGGGCGCGGCGTAGCTTCACGGTCGCGCGGTCTTGGCGGCAACGTTGTTGTTGTCGAGGTCGAGCCGCGAAAGGCGCTTGAAGCTGTAATGGACGGCTTCAGGGTAATGCCGATGAAAGAAGCTGCAAAGGTCGGAGACCTGTTCATAACAGTGACGGGAGACATCTCCGTGATCCGCGAAGAGCATTTCAAGGTAATGAAAGACCAGGCAATAGTATGTAATTCGGGGCACTTCAACGTGGAGATAGATATCCCGGCGCTCACGAAGCTCTCAAAGAAGGTCAGCCAGATAAAGAACGACGTACAGGAGTACGTCATGAAAGACGGAAGAAGGATATACCTTCTTGCAGAAGGCAGGCTCGTGAACCTTGCAAGCGCGTTCGGACATCCGCCAGAGGTCATGGACATGAGCTTTGCCAACCAGGCGCTGGCTGTAAAGTACATAGCGGAAAAGGGGAAGACGCTCGATAACCAGGTCTACAGGGTCCCGGCTGATATCGACAGCAGGGTAGCCAGGCTCAAGCTTGAAGCCATGGGCATAGAGATAGATACGCTTACAAAAGAGCAGGAAAAATACCTGAAATCCTGGGAAATGGGAACCTAATGCAGCTTCAAGTCAAATCAGTTGAGAATTATTTAACAGAGCTTTACGGAAAAGCAAAAGTAACGGGCATCAGCGAACTTGGAGGTATGCCTGTCGAGGTAGAGGAAGGCATCAAGGGATTCGGATACGGCAAGCCCTACCTCATAGATTTCGAGGCAGGCGGGAAAATGAGGTCAGTTGTACTCTCATCCATGAGAGTGCAGAAGGGCTTCGGACACGACCATTTCTCTGACAGGGCGCAGATACTGATATGGCAGAATTCGGTGTTCAATAACCTGCCCGGACATGTGAAGTCGCTTGACGTCGGGTATTTTACCCGGAAAGGCGAGCTTTTTTCAGCAGGAAAGGCTGACGAATATTTCATCTTAATGGAAAAGATCGAGGGAAAAGAGTACTTCCTCGACCTTGAGAGAATAAAAAAGGAAGGTAAACTCACGTCCCTTGATATCGACAGGACTGAAGCGCTTTCAACTTATCTTGCAGAGATACACGCCAACAGGCACGACGACCGCGAACTGTACCTTCGAAAGATCAGGGACACGGTAGGACACGGGGAATGCATAATGGGATTGACCGACAGCTACCCGGAAGATCTTGATTTCGTAAGCTGGGGCGACCTTTGCGAGATAGAGAAAAAATGCGTTGACTGGCGATACAAAATTAAAGGTCATACTCACCGACTGTGCATGACCCACGGCGATTTCCATCCCTGGAACATCATGTTCCGGGAGGGTTCGGATTTCACGGTGCTTGACCGCAGCCGCGGCGAATGGGGCGAGGCAGCAGATGACGTTTCTTCCATAACGATGAATTACCTGTTCTACTCACTGCAGAAATACGGAGAACTTAAAGGACCGTTCCTGGAGATGTATGAACTCTTCATTGATAACTACCTTGAAAGGACTGGCGACAAGGAACTTCTGGAAGTTATACAGCCATTCTATGTGTTCAGGAGCCTTGTGGTAGCAAGCCCGATATGGTATCCGAACCTTGATCATGGCGTCAGGAAGAAGCTTTTTAATTTTATCAATAATATCCTGGATAGTGATGTGTTCGATTACCAGGACGTTAATTCATACCTGTAGGGGTAAAATGGCTTTCGCAGTATGGTTCACAGGTCTTCCGGGAAGCGGAAAAACAGCAATTGCATCTCACGCGGCTGCTCTACTTGAGAAAGAGGGCATAAGTGTAAAGATACTCCAGCTTGACGAGATACGGCGCGTCCTTACTCCGAACCCTAAATATACTGATGATGAGAGGGATATCGTATATGCTTCGCTTGCCTATATGGCAAAACTGCTGGCAGAGTGCGGCGTCAATGTCTTTATCGATGCCACTGCTAACAGGAGAAGATACCGCGACGCAGCGCGAAGCATTATTCCGCGCTTTGCCGAGGTATATATAAGATGTCCGCTTGAGGTTTGCATGGAACGTGAGGCTGGCAGGAAAGTGGTATTCTCGCCAAAAGGCATCTACAAAAAATCAACACGAACGGGCGCTGGTGTTCCTGGTGTCAATGTTCCTTATGAGGAACCGCTCGATCCGGAGATTGTGATAGACAGTAATAAGATGAGACTGGATGATTGCGCAAGAAAAGCGGCTGATGCTATAAGATATATTTTCGGAGAACATAATGGAAATTGAAACCCTTGTGGAAATCGGGGTCGAGGTCAGGGATGTGATCCGCTCCTTCATGCATGATAATGCAGATTACGCTGAAATGCTTGTGCAGCGCCCCAGGGATATCACCAGAAAAATGGACATGGCTGCAGAGCATGCGCTTGACGATGCACTTACGAACCGCGGTCTGTCGGCAAGGATAATTTCTGAAGAACTCGGTGACCGCATCGTTGGGAAGCATCCGGAGTTCATGCTTGTTTTCGACCCCATTGACGGTTCTACGAACGCGGCGTGCGGCATCCCGTTCTTCTGCACGTCCCTGGCTTATACTGAAAAAACCGACATCGCGTCATTCGGGGATATCACTATGGCAGTGATATGTGATATTAGTAATAATACCTATAGCGCAGAAAAAGGCAAAGGCGCGTTCCTGAACGGAAAGCGGATAACAGGCAGTAAACGCGGCGCGCGTCCAAAGCCGGTAGTATCAGCCTATTCATATGGTGTTCCGCAAGTTCCTGCCGGTCTTATTGAACTTGAAAAATCCATCATAGTCCGGGCTCTTGGCAGTATAGCCCTTGATATGTGCTATGTCGCGGACGGCACGCTGGACGGAATTATCGACACGCGTGGGCTTGTGAGCGGCTACGATATTATGGCTTCTGCTCTAATATTGAAGGAAGCAGGAGGACAGCTGTCAGACCTGAGTGGAGTCCGGATAATTGAAAATGATGTGAGGACTACCGGAATATCGATAATCGGGACGAAGAATAAGGATTTTCACGATAAGATCGTAAACACGCTAGCAATATGATTTGTATGCACCCATGAGTAAACTTTATTAATGAGTGGGTTTATATCAGGTTTTAATGAATGCCTTGAACGGTGATTTATTTTAAAATGAGCATATTATGTCTATCATGGCTGATATTATCTATTAAATACTAATATGTCAAAAAAACTTTTTTTGGAGGATGAATCTTGAAGTATTGTGTTGATTGCAGATACTTCACAACAAAAGTAAAAGGATGCAATAGAGAGCAGTACGATGGCTCCTGCACATTTCTAAAGAAAAACGTGTATGAGACCAATCGTGGATGCAAAGACTTCACAGAAGAGCGCTTATAGGCATCCATGCAACTCAGCCAGATCCTGGCAATTGCTGTTTTTGTATTTACTTATGTACTGATAGTATTGAAGCCGAAAAGGCTCAATGAAGCTCATGCCGCCCTGATAGGCGCTGCGCTGACTGCAGTCCTGCTACTTGAACCTTACCAGATACTGGAAGCGCTGGGCATTTCGACCCCACAGACGCCGGTACCGCTTGTGACCACCTGGAACGTGGTCATTATTCTTGCCACGCTGATGATAATCTCGACGCTTCTTGATGATCACGGGTTCTTCGAATACTGCGCATACAGGGCTATCCACGCCTCAAAAAACAGCGGTGAGCGACTTTTTTTATATACATTCCTTGTGGTCTCGTTCATATCACTCTTCGCAGGTAATGACGTAGTAATTCTTACTACTACTCCGATAATACTCATCTTCTGCAGGAACGCCAGGATCGACCCAAAACCCTTTATGTACGTCTCATTTTTTGCTGCAAATACATTTTCAATGCCGCTTTATATCGGAAATCTCACTAATATCCTCATTGGCGACAGTTTCAGGCTTGATTACTTTGGATTCACGACATACATGCTTCTTCCAACACTTGCGGCTGGCATTGTGAACTATTATTTGTTGAAGCGCATTTTCAGGAAGCATATACCCGTGAGTTTTGATGAGAAGGACAACGGAAAGGTTCAGATCAGGAATAAACAGCTTGTCGTCCTTGGCGTCGGTGTGCTTGCTGCTGTCATCGTGCTCGGTGGGGTTGCGAATTTTTATAATATACCAATATCTGCCGTGACACTTGCAGGCGCAGTTATCCTGATGATCTTCGAGCGGCGACCGCTCTACAGGCTAAAACGGGTATCATGGAACGTGGTGATGTTCGTTATCGGGCTTTTCATAGTGGTAAAAGGTCTTGAGGTGAGCGGGATCGCTGAATATGCGGGTGAGGTTTTGTTCGCGAATTTAAGCGACAATGTCCTGGCAGCCACAATCCTTGTTTCGCTTATATCTGCTTTCATGTGCAATCTCGTAAATAACATACCCATGACAGCGATGATGCTGTCTATTCTCCAGCATCCGGGTTTGAGTCCGGATATGAAAACGGCGATGGCGTATTCTCTTGTAATAGGCTCCAACCTGGGCGCTAATTTCACCACCTTCGGCGCTCTTGCTGGCATCCTGTGGCTTGAGAGCGCAAAGAGGTACGGATGGAGCACGACTATGACTGATTTCCTGAAGATAGGGCTGTTCGTGACGCCTATTGCGATACTTGCGTCAAGCATCGTGCTGGCTGTGGAGATATTGCTGTTTTAGAATAAGCTCAAACCGATGCTGTCAAAAACTTTGTGTTGGGGGGCTATCATGAAATATTTGTAAATTTTAAACCGCAGATAAACGCGGATGAACGCGGATTTGTGATAGCGTATCTGCGTTAATTTGCGTTCATCTGCGGTTTTTTGGATTATAACACCAAATGATTTTACACCTACGTCAAACCATAAACGATATATTGCTTGAACCATTATTACTGCAAAAATAGTAAATAAACAAACCAAATTGAACAAACCAATGTGCGGCTGTGGTCCAGCGGCTATGACAGGGGCTTCCCAACAACCTTTTGCAGGCAAAAGCCTGACCAAAAGGAGGGAAACAGCCTCTAACCCGGGTTCGATTCCCGGCAGCCGCACATTTTTCAACCTACCTGCGAAAACAATAACTATAAATATCAGTTCGTACATATACGAACATATAGTGGGCAGGAATATATTTTTTTTAAAACCACCATAATCCCTACCTGTCCACTATTCTACTTTTCTTCGTTTTATCCAGCTTCCAGTGGAAATCAAGGTGTGTTATCATTCCACAGTCAATTAATTAAGCAAGATGTGTGGATTCGGTATTAAGAGCCAGACAGATTTTTAAAATCAAATAGCTGCGAAGGTTACATTATGTCCATATTCATCATGATAATTACCATGATTATTTAATTTTTCCAAAAGAAATAAAGGGGTTACTGTAATGTTTTTTCTGCATTATTTTGCCCCTGTTTTCCTGTATCCATGGAACCGTTCACAGACATTAACGGATAATGCGGTTCATTCTTCAAACGCCGCCATTGATCCCATTAAACGTTACCATATGGTAAGCTCTAATAATATCATGGCTCGAAACCTTGATGTACCTTTCGGACTTTAGTAGTAAAAAATGGCACAATCATCGCATCAACTCTGGGAAGAATTCTTCAAGCGTTATTACAAAGACGCCATTAATGGTCTTGCAGAAAACTATCCTGAAAAGCGAAGCCTATGGGTTAGTTTCTCAGAGATCGAACGCTTTGATATGGAAGTGGCGCGAGAACTTCTCGAGCATCCCGAAGCCGTGCTGAAACATGCGAACGAAGCTCTTGTTTCGATCGACCTGCCCGTGGAGGTGACTTTCGATAACGCCCATGTCAGGATAATCGGTCTGCCCGATCGCATTCAGATACGTGAGCTTCGAAGCGCCAATATAAACAAATTCATATCAGTATCAGGTCTCATCAGAAAAGCCACTGAGGTCAGACCAAAGATAATAGTCGCAGCATTCAAATGCCAGAGATGCGACCATGTGACCCTGATGCCCCAGGGAGAAGGCAAGTTCGTAGAGCCTTTTGAATGCGGGAGCGATGTGTGCGGGCGCAAAGGTCCCTTTAAGATAGTTCACGAGGAATCAGAATTCATCGATGCGCAGAAACTGCGTATTCAGGAGTCGCCCGATGACCTGAGGGGCGGCGAACAGCCGCAGACGCTGGATGTGGACGTTGACGACGATCTCGCCGGGATCGTTGCCCCGGGGGACAGGGCTATCATCTCAGGTATCCTGCGTTCATTCCAGAGAACTACACAGCAGGGCAAGAGCACATTTTTCGACCTTGTGCTTGACGGCGTATCCATCGAAATAGAGGACAAGGAATTCGAGGATATTGAAATATCAAAAGAGGAAATAGAAGAGATAATCAAATTCGGGAAAGATACCGAGATTTACAGGAAGGTTATCGGCTCTATCGCCCCATCTATCTATGGTTATGAGGAAGTCAAGGAAGCCATGGCTCTGCAGCTCTTTTCAGGCATAGCTAAATCCCTGCCTGACGGGACGCGGATTCGTGGAGATGTGCATATTCTTTTAGTTGGCGACCCCGGAGTTGCAAAATCCCAGCTGCTGCGCTACGCAGTTCGGCTTGCGCCCCGCGGAATATACACTAGCGGCAAAAGCTCTACATCCGCAGGTCTTACAGCCACTGCTGTAAAGGACGATTTCGGCGATGGCAGATGGACGCTGGAAGCCGGCGCTCTTGTACTTGCTGATATGGGTCTGGCATGCATTGACGAACTTGATAAGATGGAGCCTGATGACAGGAGTTCCATGCATGAGGCGATGGAACAGCAGACTATCAGCATCGCAAAAGCAGGCATCATGGCAACCCTAAAATCGCGCTGCGCGCTTCTTGGCGCGGCAAATCCCAAGTTCGGAAGGTTTGACAGGTACGAGCCGATCGCAAAGCAGATCAATATGCCCCCGTCGCTTCTATCGCGTTTTGACCTGATCTTTATTCTCACGGACGAACCCTCAGAGGACAGGGACACCAAGATAGCTGAGCACATACTCAAAGCGCACTTTGCAGGGGAACTTGCGATGAGAAGAGAGAATATCATCAATTCCGGCATATCCATGAACGACATCACAAAAGCCATGGAAGTCATCAAACCTGTTATCGAGGCAGATATGCTAAGGAAATATATCGCTTACACAAAAAGGAATATCTTCCCCATCATACAGGACGAAGCCAGGAAACATCTCATCGACTTTTACCTTGGTCTTAGAAAGCAGGGGGAAGCGCCCGATTCTCCAGTCCCGGTGACTGCGAGGCAGCTTGAGGCGCTTATACGCCTGGCTGAAGCCAGCGCCCGTGTTCGCCTGAGCGATGTGATCACAAGGGAAGATACAGATCGCGTAATAAGGATAGTTATGGCAAGCCTGAAACAGGTAATGACCGATCCTGAGACCGGCAGGCTTGATGCTGATATAATCAATGTGGGCATGGGAAAAAGCCAGAGGGACAGGATAAGGGTATTAAAGGAGATCATAAGGGATCTCCAGGACGAATATAAGAGCGCGGTTCCTTTAGAAGATATTATATCCAGGGCAGAGGAATCAGGCATCAAAAAAGATACAGTTGAAGACATGATCCAGAAATTAAAGACAGTTGGAGAAATACTTGAAGCAAGCAACGAAAGGTTCAGGGTCGTTTAATATGTATATGAAACAATACGAAACGGAGAGGCAGCTCATTGTTGCGGTCTGCGATAAAGAGATAATCGGGAAGAAATTCCAGGAAGGAGAACTTACGCTCAAACTGGAACCAAGCTTCTATATAGGCACCGATGCGTCTGAAAGCGAAGTTAAAGAAGCCCTTTCATGCGCCACGATAGCAAATATCGCGGGCGAAAAAGCTATTGCCTGTGCCGTTGAGTGTGGGTGTGTCGACCCTGATACAGTAATATTTATCGAGGGGATCCCTCATGCGCAGATGATACGAATATGATTGAAATAATAGATAACAACAGATTGATAGAACAGGTCATTGAAAAACATAAAAAGCTGCTTGATACATACGGCAGCGAATTCTCAGAGCTTGAAAGCAAATTTAACGCGCTCAAGCAGCAATCTGATTCGGTCAGGAAAGAAATTGAGTCGACAGGATCCAGGATCGAAGTTCTTGCTGAAAAATATCATCTGCTTTTCTACCAGGCAAAAAAGCAAAGAGAAGATACTCTTAATGCATTGATGGAAAAGTTGCGGCAGAGTAATACAGCGACGCTCCACGAAGTGAAGCGATTTGCTGGCAGGATAGAAGAGTTTGAGAAAAAGCTCCAGGACTCAAAACATATTGAAGATGAAGAAAAAAGCATAGTTGAAATAAAAAAACAGCTTTATGAAATAGAGTCAGCAGTCAGGAAAGTCGGGATGACGATAACGTTCAAAGGTATCCTTGATATATTGAATGAAGCAAACTCTTCCCACAGGGAACTGCTTTCGCTTCAGGATAAGCCCAAACAGCAATCAGAATCTTCAAAGGATGTTGAGCATCAGAAAGGCGATATCGAGGGACGCTATAACTGGCTGAAACACAGGATAGAGAGCCATAATAATGCGCTTGCCCATTGGGAAAAGCAAAAAGGTGGAGTAAAAGCATGACTGAGGATAATACTATGAATGAACAGATGACTGATTTATCCGCAGATATTCCAATACCATCAGAAGCCTTACCAAAGCTTTCAGAGCGTGAATTGAAAGAAAAGATAAATCTCCTGAGGCAGAGGCTTGAGCAGAATGAGAGGGAACTTAAGACGATTTTCAGGGATATGTCGCTCCATAATGAAGGGGGACAGGATCTAAAAGCAAAACGCGACGGCATGAACACACGTGTAAAAGAGCTATCGCCGAAAGCTGCTGAACTGCGGAAAAAGCGTGATGAAACAAACGCCAGGATCGCTGAATTAAAAGCCATGAGGGACAATCTCAGAGGCAAAGGAAAGGAGTTCAGCGAGAAAATAGGCGACCTCAAGAAAACACGCGACGACCTGAATACCACAGCGCGCGGAAGGTTTGAGACGCTTGAGATGGCATATGGCGAGGAACTTAACATCTTTTTGACCGCCGATATCCCGCTTGAGCATGAGATCAATGTGTATAACCGCCTGCTGGAACTCAGCCAGAGGCTTGAAGCCACGAAAAAAGCCAATGAGGTACACAGCGAGATATCAACAGAATACAACAAAGCTAAAGTGATATACACGGATATGGATTCCCTGCATGCGCAGATACAGGCGCTCGCTCAGGAATCGCAGAAGTACCATGAGGAAATGATCAAGATATATGATGAGGTCGATACTCTGCGCAAAGAAGCTGATTCCTATCATGCCCAGTTGACTGAAAAATTCAAGAACATTTCGCCTCTCAGGAAAAAAATTGGCGCTCTGAAGGCTGAGATGCCTAAGCTCAGGGATGAACTGGGAGCCTATATCGAGCAGATGAAGGGATACCAGCTTGTAAAAGACGAGCAAAAGAACGAAGGAAAGCGGGAACAGGCAAAGGAGAAATTGAACAAGAAAGGGCGCCTGAGCCTTGATGAGTTCAGGTTGCTTGTTGAGAGCAAGGATATCAAGCTTTAGACCATACGCCTGTGGTTTTTCTAAGAAGTGCAAGTTTTCCCATTGTTCTTTCTACCTGAATAGATAAGGGGGCAGGTGTGGAATTTTCAAATTCAGTGCCCGGGAGCGGCATGAAATAATGGGAATGTACCTCTCCTCCTTTTCCCGTGAGCCATTTTATGAGCCGCAGTGTTTGAAGCTGGTCGTCTTCTGTTTCGCCAGGAAGCCCGAAGATGAAATCCACAACTGGCGTGAAACCATGCTGAAGGCATTTTTCAACCCCGGCAATGATGTCATCCACCGTATGTCCCCTGTTTATCATATCAAGGATCCTCTGGCTTCCGGACTGACCGCCCATGCAAAGCGCAGTGTTCGCACAATGATCTGATACGAGCTCGAGTATCCTGTCGTTTATGAATTCCGGTCTCACTTCAGATGGGAATGTTCCGAAAAATATGTTCTTGCGCGGAAGCTTTTTTAGCAGCGCCTCTATTTTTTCAATTCGCGGGCCGATCCCGTCCGAGCCGTAGGCAAAGGCGTTCGGCGATGTGAACCTGACATCTCTCAGGAATTTGGAATATCTTACTATTTCATCGATGCTGCGGTGCCTCATCATGTGACCAAAAAGCTGCGGGGTCTGACAGTAAGCACAGGAAAACGGGCAGCCGCGTGTTATCTCTATGGTGCTGCGGATGCCGTTGATGCCAAATGGCGGGTAGCAGTCAAGCATGACGGGGTCTCTCCTGTCAGTGAAAACGATGCCGTTCTGATCTTTAAATGCGATCCCTCGGACTGATGAAACATCACCTTTGTTTTGAAGTGTTTTTATCAGTTCCGGCAGCGTTTCTTCGCCTTCACCAATTACGACATAATCAAAAAAGCGAAGCGTCTCTTCAGGTCGCGCCGATGGATGCGGTCCTCCGGCTATGAATATGGGGCGCTTTTTTGACCTCCCGACCTCATGGAAAACATCTGGCGCCTGCTGCGTGGCAAAACTGTAAAGCATTATGCCATCGCAGGGCTCGCGCACGATATCCGCGCCGGGCACGAGCGGCATCAGGACTGCGATGCTCTGCATGCAGGGTTTGAAATGGCGGAAATGGATTGGGATATTTTGCGGCAATGAAAAGAACCGGGGATCTTTTACTGAATGACCCGATGAAGTTAATTATCCACCGCTCACGGCAGGCAATATTGAGATCTCATCAGCACTCTTAACAGCGCTGTCAAGTCCTTTCAGGTGCCGGATGTCCTCACCGTTCACATACAGGTTGACAAAGCGCCTTACTTCGCCCTTGTCAAGAATACGCTTCTCGAAATCCGGGCCGAACTGCTGGATCAGATTATCCAGTACGGTTTTTACAGTGGTATCACCGATATCAAGTGTCGTTTCGCGAGCATGTGTTACATTGCTCAATGCAGAAGAAAATCTTATTTTGACCATTTGAATTACCTCATGTCCGAGCCAGCAAGGGCTCTTTATGCGCATGAATATCAATTTTCGGCGCTGAAAGTTTCTCGAACTCGCTAAGCATCGGCTTGATAACCGGCGGGCGTTGCAGCGACTTGAGAAGTGTATCCTGCGCCTTAAGACCATTGCCTGTGACATAGACCACCACGCGTTCATCGCGCTGGATATGTCCGCTCTCAACAAGTTTCTTCAAACCCGCGACAGTGGTGCCGCCGGCTGGTTCTGTGAAAATTCCCTCTGTCCTTGCAAGAAGATGTATCGCCTCGATTATCTCCTCATCCGTGGGCGTTGCTGCAAATCCGCCGGAGTCAAGTATGGTCTTCTTTGCATAGTAGCCGTCTGCAGGATTGCCTATTGCAAGGCTGTGCACAATGGTCTCGAATTTCCGCACGGGCACAACCTCGCTGTTGTTCTGCACAGCGCGTGAAATGGGGGAACAGTTAAGCGGCTGGGAGCCAGATATTTTTACATCCGCGCTGTCAACGAGACCAATGCGCTCCAGTTCTTTATAACCCCTTGATATCGCGCACAGGAGTGCGCCGCTAGCCATCGGAGCAACGATATGGTCAGGGACTGTCCAGTTCAACTGTTCTGCGGTTTCATAAGCCAGCGTCTTTGAACCTTCTGTATAATAAGGACGGATATTGATGTTCACAAAAGCCCAGTCAGGATGTGAATCAGCCACTTCGCTGGCGAGGCGGTTGGCATCATCGTACGTGCCTTCCACAGCGATCACGTTTGGACCGTAGATGAGCATCTGCACTATCTTGCCCAGTTCGATAGTCGACGGGATAAAAATATAAGCCGGAAGTCCTGCCTTGGCTGCATGCGCTCCCACAGCTGCTGCGAGGTTACCGGTGCTTGCGCACCCAACTGCTTTCACATTGAATTCGATGGCTTTTGAGATGGCAACTGATGTGACCCTGTCTTTGAATGAGTTGGTGGGGTTGACTGATTCATCCAGGATATAGAGTTCCTCAAGTCCGAGAACCGCGCCAAGTCTATGTGCATGGTGAAGCTTGTTGAACCCTGCGCCAAGGTCGATGCGCTTCTCGGATTCAAGCGGCAGGAGGTCTGCGTATCTCCAGATGGATTTTGGTCCTGAGGTAATCTTCTCTTTGCTTATGTGGTCAGAAATATAATCCCAGTCGTAGTTGACCTCAAGAGGTCCAAAACATTCATAACATGTATTCTGGATAACAGCAGGGTATTCAGCTCCGCATTCCCTGCATTTCAGTCCGATAACGTGACTCATTTGAACTTCACCTGAACATAATACAACATTACCCTATATAATATTTACCTTATTAGTTGATAACTGACAGTAATATTATAGGGAGTGTGAAAATCAGGCAACATTCGAAAGAACCCTCATAAAATATATATGTCGTGACTGCGTTACGAAATAAGATTTATGAGTGTCGAAGTGAATCGTTATAAATGCGGATACTGCGGCGCATGTGTAGGTGTGTGCCCGGAAGGAGCGCTTGAGCTTATAGAGACGTGGATCGAAGTTGATGATTCCTGCACGAGCTGCGGCGTGTGTGCTAAAATATGTCCTGTTGGCGCGCTGGAGGTAAGGACTAAATGAAGGACAGGTATGATGTCATCATAGTTGGGGCAGGACCGGGTGGCTCGATAACAGCAAAAACATGCGCTGAAGGAGGACTGGATGTACTGCTCATCGAAAAAAGGCAGGAGATAGGCGACCCTGTGAGATGCGCCGAAGGGGTGGGAAAGGATGCGCTGCTGAAGCACATAGAGCCTGATAATAAATGGATAGCGGCAGAAGTAAAGGGTTCCATGTTGATTGCTCCGGATGGAACAGAGATTAAAATGTCTGAAGATGCGTCGTCCAACATGAAAGTGGGCTACGTTCTTGAAAGAAAGATTTTTGATCGGACACTTGCCCAGAAAGCTGCTATGGCAGGGGCTGAAGTAATGGTAAAGACAAGGGCGACTGGATTATTGAGATCAAATGGAATGGTTACGGGGATCAATGCCATGTACATGGGGGAAACTCATGAGATCAAAGCTGATATAGTGATAGGAGCGGATGGTATTGAATCAAAAGTGGGACGATGGGGCGGCATAGACACATCATTAAAACCTGGTGATATCGAGACAGGCGTTCAATTTTTGGTATCAAATATAGATCCTGGTGAATATAATAAGTTCTATTTAGGAGAAAAATATGCTCCTGGAGGGTACCAGTGGATATTCCCTAAAGGCGAACATACGGCAAATGTCGGACTCGGTATCTTGGGGAGTAAATCAGGCAATGTCAGGGCAATATCCCTACTTCATAGATTTTTAGAAATAAATATGCCCCAGGCTAAGATAGTAGAAATGGTAGTTGGAGGCGTTCCTGTTAGCGGGCCGATAAAACAAACAGTGACTAATGGCCTTATACTTGTTGGAGATGCTGCAAGACAGTCTGATCCCCTGACGGGAGGCGGCATCACCAATGCAATGGATGCTGGTAAGATGGCAGGAGAAGTTTGCATCAAGGCAAAAGAAAGGGGGGATTATTCTGTTAAGACTTTAAAGGAATATGAGGATGGATGGCGTGCGACCATAGGGAAAGAGATATCAAGGTCACTGAAGGTGAAGAACCTTTTTATCAGGCTTTCAGATGAGCAGTTGAACCAGCTTGCACATTCGCTTGATGGAGTGGATGCAAGAACGATGGAACTGCCAAAGTTTCTGGCTGTCCTGTTCAAGAAAAATCCGAAATTGCTCTGGGAACTCAGGTCGCTTTTTTAGTAAGAAATAACCTTATCATCTTTTACGCTAAAAATCAAGTGATTTACAAAATGTTCACAATAATCACAGGCGCACAGTTCGGGGACGAAGGAAAAGGCAAGATCGTTGACATGATGGCAAAGGAATACGATATAGTTGCGCGCTTCCAGGGAGGGGACAACGCGGGGCATACCGTTGTGGCAGAGGGAAAGACCTACAAATTGCATCTTGTCCCGTCGGGTGTGCTGTTTGATTCCCGCCTGCTCATAGGTCCGGGGACGGTCATGAACCCTGAGATACTGATGAAAGAGATCGCCATGCTTGCTGATAATGGCGTTGAGGTGACGCCCGCGAAACTGGGCATCGATGCAAAAACAAGCATCATAATGCCATATCACATAGCTCTTGACACTCTTCGCGAATCAAAACGCGCCGTTAAGATAGGCACTACGAACAGAGGTATAGGATTTGCCTACACAGATAAAGTGGGGCGCGATGAGATACAGATGGCAGATATCGCAGATAAGAAACGCTTTGCGAGGAGGCTTAACGAGATCGCCCCGCAGAAGGAGAATGCGATAAAGGAAATGGGCGGCGACCCGAAGATCGCGCGGTCTCATGTGGATGAATATATTGAGATAGGCAGGAAATTAGCACCTTACATCACCGACGTATCGAGGGAGATAAACAGCGCATTGAAAGATGGGAGAAAAGTACTGGCTGAAGGCGCGCAGGGCTCGCATCTTGATATCATCCACGGCACTCAGAAGTTCGTCACATCATCAAGCACAGTGGCGGGTTCAGCATGCGCCGCGCTCGGTGTGGGTCCAAAAAGAGTAGATAATGTCATCGGGGTCATCAAAGCATACATCACCCGCGTAGGAGAAGGACCGCTCCCCACAGAGCAGAAAAACGATGTGGGAGAGCACCTGCGGCAGAAGGGCGGGGAGTTCGGCACCACCACGGGGCGCCCCAGGAGATGCGGATGGTTCGACCTGCCGCTTGCGAAGAAGTCCATAGACCTGAACGGCTATACAGGGATGGCGCTCACAAAACTTGACGTGCTTGGGGGTCTGGATACCCTTAAGGTGTGCACGGGATATGAACTGGACGGGAATGCGATCGAGTACCCGCCAGAACTTTCTGATGACCTTGCCCGCTGCAAACCCGTTTATAGGGAAATTCCAGGGTGGGAAGAGGACATATCAGGAGTGGAAGACATCAATGGACTTCCAGACAATGCCCGGCAATATATCGAATTGCTTGAACAACTGATGGAAGTAAAGATAGATTATATTTCAGTTGGACCGGGAAGAAAGCAAACATTTATGAAATAATACTAAATATATTTATAAATAGGGAAAATCATGGAAACGAATGTTCGATTAAAGGTATCTGAGGCTGACCAGAGGGATGTCGGGAAGGGCATCGTCAGGATAGATGAGAAGTTCAGGAACGCCATCGGGGTCAATATTTTCGATGTGGTTGAGATAAAAGGAGAGCGCGCCACATCGGCTATGGTAGGAAGGGCGTACCCCCAGGATGAGGGGCTGGATGTGATCAGGATGGACGGGCTGATACGCACCAACGCCAAGACAAGCATTGGAGAATTCGTGGAGGTCATGAAAGCGGAGTGGAAGGAAGCGAAAAAGGTCACTCTTTCCCCGGTGATACAGAACATCCACATATATGCGCCAAGTGAGAGCTTGCGGGCGATATTTCACAACAGGACGGTTTCAAAAGGGGATATAATCTCGACCACAAGCGTCCGAAAACCCAGGGAATCCATGGGCAGCGACGTGATGTTCGAACAGATATTCCAGGGGATGTTCCCCTCCTTCGGTCTTGGTGAGATAAAACTGCAGGTGGTCGCAACGACACCGGTGGGGATAGTTAAGATCACCGATATCACGGAAGTTGAGCTGCTGCCTGAGGCGGTTGCGCTTGAGCAGGAGATCCCTGAGGTCATGTACGAAGACATTGGAGGCATTAAACCTGCGATCACAAAGATCCGCGAGATAATCGAACTGCCCCTCAAGCACCCCGAATTGTTCAGCCGCCTTGGTATCGATGCTCCAAAGGGAGTGCTTCTGCATGGTCCACCGGGGACAGGGAAGACCATGCTGGCAAAAGCCGTGGCGAACGAGAGCGATGCATATTTCAAGATAATAAACGGCCCCGAGATAATGTCCAAGTATTACGGGGAAAGCGAGCACAAGCTTCGCGAGGCTTTCGAGGAGGCAGAAAAAAATACTCCAGCGATCATCTTCATCGATGAAATTGACAGCATAGCCCCCAAACGCGCAGAGGTTACTGGCGAGGTGGAGCGTCGCGTGGTTGCTCAGTTGCTTGCTCTCATGGATGGACTGAAATCCAGAAAGAACGTTATCGTTATCGCCGCCACGAACCGCCCCGAGGCCCTGGACATGGCGCTTCGCCGACCTGGCAGGTTCGACCGCGAGATAGAACTGCGGGTGCCTGACCGCGAAGGAAGGCGCGAGATATTCCAGATACACACGCGCGGCATGCCGCTTGCTGAAGATGTGAAGCTTGATGACCTTGCCACCCGAACATACGGTTTTGTAGGCGCTGATATCGCTGCGGTGTGCCGCGAGGCTGCCATGAATGCCCTGCGAAGAGTGCTTCCTGAGATCGATCTTGATATCAAGGAGATACCCAAAGAGACGCTTGATAAACTGATAGTAATGCGTTCTGATTTTGAAAGCGTCATGAAAGAGATCCAGCCCTCGGCGCTGCGCGAAATATTGTTCGAGGTGCCGAACGTGACATGGGAGGATATCGGCGGGCTTGAAAAAGTGAAATCACTGCTTTCCGAGGCTGTGGAATGGCCGCTGCGGTACAGCGAATCCTTCAGGAGGATTGGCGTTGAAGCCCCGAAAGGCGTACTGCTGTACGGACCGCCAGGCACGGGAAAGACGCTGCTGGCTAAAGCCATTGCCAATGAAAGCGAGGCGAATTTCATAACTGTCAAGGGCAGCGATATATTATCCAAATGGTACGGCGAATCCGAAAAACACATCGCTGAGATCTTCAAGAAAGCGCGCCAGGTAGCCCCTTCCATTATATTTCTGGATGAGCTTGACGCGCTTGCTCCTATGAGAGGAAGCGCACTTGGTGAACCTCATGTGACAGAGCGTATCGTTAACCAGCTTCTGTCTGAGCTTGACGGGCTTGAGGAATTAAGGGGCGTTGTGATCATCGGCGCTACGAACCGGCCTGATATTATTGACCCGGCACTGTTGCGTCCGGGCAGGTTCGATGAGATGATACTTGTGCCAGTGCCTGATGAGAAGACACGGCATGAAATATTCAAGGTGCACACAAAGAAAATGTCGCTTGCAAAGGACGTTGACATTAAGGAACTTGTCAGGCTTACCGAAGATTTTACGGGCGCAGATATCGCTTCAGTTTGTAAGAAAGCGGGAAGGTTCGCAATGCGCGAGGACATAAATGCAGAAAAAGTGAGGCAAGAGCACTTCCTTGCAGCGATAGAGGATACAGGTCCGTCAGTCACGCCCGACACGATGGAATATTATGAAAAGCTTAAAGGGGAACTGCGAAAGAAGAGATCCAAACAGATCGAAACAAGACCAGAGATGTATGCGTAATGATAAAAGAAGGGGTTCTTTACGACGAGCTGCCCGGCAATAAGGTAAAATGCAATGTATGCGCGCACAGATGTACCATCGCTGAAAGCAAAGTTGGGATATGCGGGACCCGGAAGAACATTAAGGGCAGGATACACACGCTCATCTATAATACAGTATCAAGCGAAGCTGTCGACCCGATCGAGAAAAAACCGCTGTATCATTTCCTGCCCGGGACGCTCTCGTATTCTCTCGGCACCATAGGCTGCAATTTCAGGTGCCTGCATTGCCAGAACTGGAATATCTCACAGGTGTCGCTTGAGGAGGCGTACACAAAGGAGATCACGCCTGAGGAAGCTGTCAGGCGCGCGCTGGCTGCGGGGTGCAGTTCCATCTCCTGGACGTACAACGAGCCTGCGATATGGCATGAATATACCTATGACAGCGCTGTGCTTGCAAAGAAAGCAGGGCTTAAGACGATATACGTAACGAACGGCTACATCACTCCCGAAGCGCTGCGAAGGATGGCGTCGTATCTTGATGCATATCGTGTGGATATCAAATCATTCTCTGATGAGTTCTATAAAAAAGTATGCGGTGCAAGGCTTGCTCCCGTGCTTGAGTCAACGAAGCTTGCAAAGGAACTGGGGATGCATGTGGAGACGATCACGCTTGTCATCCCGGGGCGCAACGATTCGAAGGAGGAATTGGCGCATATAGCAAGATGGGTGCATGATAACTTGGGAGAGGATACGCCCATGCACTTCACGAGGTTCCATCCCATGCACAAAATGGATCATGTGGCGGCAACGCCGTTATCCACTCTTGAGATGGCTCACGGCATCGCGAAGAAAGAGGGGATGAGGTTCGTTTATCTGGGGAATGTCGGGGGGCATAAGTATGAGAATACCTACTGCCCGCGCTGCGATGCTCTGCTGATTGAGCGCGCGGGGTTCAGGGTGGGTGAGGTGAGGGTGAAGGATGGGAAGTGTGCGAGGTGTGGAGAGGGGATACCGATGGTTTTATAGGCAAATAGCAGTTATGAGCAGGGTTTGTGGATGGATCGTATGAACGAAACCCTTTATGTTTTCCTGATTGAAGAAAAAACAGGATGAGGTAATGATGAATGAGTATGAGTATCTTCTGGCTGTTATAATTGGTGTCCTGATAGCAATTCTGTTAAAAAGAAAGGATATCATGGAAATCCTGAAGCTGAGAAGAGAGATCAGACGAATAGAGCGAGCTTCACAGTAGGGATTTGATTATTCCCTGCGGATAGACCGCGCGGGGTTCAGTGTGGGGATACCGGTTGTGAGATAAATGGGATTTGAAAAATAGAATTAAAAAAATTCTATCTCCATTCGGTTTTATTTATTCCATATCTACTTAATTCAATCTTTAGCTTATCATAAATATTATCCACATCCGATTCCTCCGTAGAAATGTATTTGACGTTATATTTTTTATAAACTTCTTCCTTTTTCCTCCTAACCTCTTTATATTCTGGCTCATCTGAACCCCAATGTTCATACTGTACAATAATTCCGTTGTCAGTCAAAAATTCTGCTATTGTTCGTTCGATTCTTGAACGAACCAATAAACCATGTTTCGTCCTAACTTTTAGACCTTCTTTAAATTTCTCTCTAAAATTTTGTTGAGTATATTTTATTTGCGGTTTGTCCTTAATTGCAGTTTTAATATTAGTTTTGATATTTTTTGATTTTAACCAACAATCATAACAGAGAGGTTTATCATCTTCTTTCCACTTTCCGCAAGTTTCACATTGTGTTAAAAGGCCTTCTTTAGACATATCATAACAATTGCGGCATAGTGGTTTTCCATAACTATTATCTCCACACACTTCACATTCAGTATTTAGCGAAACTTTATTAAAAGAACCCTCTTTATTTGTATATTTATTTTCTTTCGACCAGCAATCATAACAGAGAGGTTTATTATCTTTTTTCCATTTACCACAAGACTCACATTTCGTAATTGTTCCATTATCTTTCAGTTTATTACAATCAATACAAAGTGGATAAAACCCTGAGCTTTTCCCGCAAATTTGCAAACCATAGAAATCGATATTACATTAAAACTCAAATTATATAGCTTGTTCGAAAGTTTTTTTTTCAAAGCAAAGAAACTAGATTTATAATGAGTTGACACTTTTGAAGAGGGTTTCCCGCCCCCCTGATCACTTCACCCACAGGGTTCGTTCACCGCCCGAAATCCCCCTGCGGGCGTCCCTGGTGCGGGAGGCTGGGCGGCTGTGATGCACTATAGGAGAACAAATAGCTGCTCATCCGCGCATTAATTTCAATAAACTTTTGACCTCTTGTCTATCTTAACAATACCCAATTGATTATTCTTGTAATCAACCTCGTATAAGATCCGATAATCTCCAACTCTTACCCTGAACAATTTCTCACTATACCCTTCAACAACCTTAGAATCATGTCCAATCGGATTTTCTCTTAGCTTTTCTATCTTCTTCAGGATTCTTATGGTCAGCTTCTTCTCTGCAGATTTTAGAAAACTGACAGCCTGCTTTGAATATCTGATATCAAGCATTATGATCCCATAGATTTCTTCAGATCTTCATGAGAAAAAAGTTCACCAGAATCTTTTTCCTTCCGGTATTCATTTAAAGCGAGGTAATCATCTTCTGTCATGATGCAATCTACATCAACCATATGATCTTTGAGGAATTCTATATCTTTCCTGATCGCCTTTAATTCATTCATGATCTGGTCTGCAACTATTGCTTCTGACATTGATATAACAAGATTCTTGCAATCATATAAAGATTTGCCTGGGAATTCATTCGAAATTCATGAAACCACAGTACTGAACAGCAAGCGGGCATATGGTGCCTTGTTATTGTTATGAACCAAAGTGGAAGGTTTAGCTGAGACACCTTTATTTTCTTGGGGTAAATGGTAAAACATAAATATGTGTAGACACATATATTGATTTATGCCAACCATGACCCTATCTGTTCCGGATGACCTCTATGCAGTCATCAAGCATCACAATGAAATAAAATGGAGCGTCATCGCGAGAAATGCCATGTGGGAATATGCCCGGAAAATCCAGTTAGTTGACAGCATACTGGAAAAAAGTGAATTGACAGAAAAGGATGCTGCTGATATCGGGAAACTTATTAAAAAGTCAATAAGAGAACAGCATGACGTTGAGTGAGCCGGGAAAATGAGACTGGTGATAGACACCAATATTATAATATCCGCCCTCATATCCAACTCTATGAGGCGTCATATTCTGATGAATTCAAATATTGAGTTCATAGCACCGGAATATACTTTTACTGAAATTCTAAAGCATGCCGATATTATCAAAAAGAAGTCAAAACTCGCATCTCATGACCTGCAATATGTAATGGATATGCTGTTTTCACGGATCACCATTTATCCAAAAGATGAATATGCCGATTGCTATGTCCATGCCAAAGAGATCATGAAAGATATCGATCCCGATGATGCACCTTTTTTGGCGCTTGCAATGAAAACCAAAGTTGATGGAATATGGAGCGAAGATAAAGGATTCCAGCAGCAGAACCATATTAGAGTATACACTACAAAGGAACTTTCAGGAATTATATAATTATATAATATAAAAACATCATGCTCCGCGCCGAATTTGATGTGAATCATATCATGTGCGACGCAACGAGGTTTCATCTTGACCCCCGCCCCCCCAATCACTCTACCCCCAGGGTTCCTTCATAGCCCGAAATCCCCCTGCGGGCACACTCAGTGCGGGGGGCTGGGCGGCTGTGATGCGCTACAGAGGGGCCAGACAGGTGCGGAGAACATATTACTGTTCATTTGTACATTAATATGTTATTAAAATGCACCTCTGCTTTGCGTTCTTTGCGGTGAAAAGCGCCAACGCAGATTTATGTAAAATCCTATTGCTGCGCTCAAATATATCTTCAATTGACCGAATTAATAGGATAACTATTGAAATAATTGAAGTTTCTATGCAGGAACTTCTGTAACTGGCACATCAATGTTAATTTTGCCAAGAGACGCTATCGACATTCTTTCTGATGCGCCAACTATCTCGATCCCGTATATTCTGCCTTCTTCATCAAGATCCACAAGGATGCCTTCCTCTATTTTTCTTGTCTTGTGCACCTTGCCCTGCTGGAATTGAATATACAGGCAATCTGCATCTTTATCGTAGCTTATGTTCATGTTTCCTCTAACCAGTAGACAGTTATAACTATTATATCATCCTCCTTTATATATACTACTTCAAGGGTTTTATCCCCGATTCTTTTTCTTGCCAGTTTGCGCCTTCCGAAGCTATCAATGGTCTCATCGGGGTTCTGGATGATAGAAGCTATACTATTTTCATCTATTCCTCTTTGCTCCATCCTGAGGAGAGCATGCTTTGTGATTTTCATATCGATTTATTAACAACTTCGCTTCAGATACCTGTTCTGCAATCAATGCACCCGCCATAAATAATAGTTGCGGTTTCGATATTTTGCAGGGAAATAACCAATAAACGAAAGACACTCTCATGCACCTGCCCTGGGATTGCTGCGAAAGCTCCCCTGTGCGACCTGGGAGGCTCATTTTGACCCCCCAGCGCACTGCCCAAAGGTTCGGTCATAGCCCAAAATCCGCCTGCGGGCGTCCTTGGTGCGGGAGGCTGGGCGAATACAATGTATTTATAGTTGTATAACATACGTTATACATAAATATGAAAGAAGAAACTATCGCTTTAAGGGTTGAGCCAAAGCTTAAGAGAGAAGTCGAATTAGTGGCAAAAGTGCTTCATGTTTCAACCTCTGAATGGCTGCGAACGAGGATAGCGCAGGAGGTCAAACATCTGGTAGAAGACTTGAAGTCTCAGATAGTGCTTGAATATATGAAAGGAAACCTGACAAAAAGTGAACTGAGAGAACTATTTGGTAAAACGGCAGAAGATATCGATTTCATAATACAGAAAACAAGGAAGGACTTTCTCAAAGCGAAAAAGCTTGCAATTCAATAAATTTTTATGAATTTAATTGTTGTTGCTGATACCGGTGCAGTCATATCGCTGGTACTTAGCGGCATGTTTCGGATTTGTCAACAGCATTTCAGGATAATTAGTGGGGAAAAAATTGCGGAAGAGCTGAAAGAGATATCCTTGGAAGATGATGACCTTGGGAAAGCTGCGAAGGAAGCTTTGAATGAAATAGAAATAGTATCAGCCGGCAAAAAATTTGATATCGGTGAAGATGAAGCACTGGAATTGCTGGGAAAGAAAGATCATATCAAAAATTGAATTTCTCAATGCTGTCAATGCTATGTTTGGAAAAAGAAAATGGGAAGAGAACCTTATCTATCTTGTAGCCAAGAATATACTGGAAAAAGATTAAGACTGATCATGAATGAAAATCCAATCTTCTGAAATCATATTTGTATCAATTATTCCATACGCACCAAGCCCCCCGCCCCCCCTAATCACTCACCCCCAGGGTTCGTCCACCGCCCGAAATCCCCCTGCGAGCGTCCTCAGCGCGGGAGGCTGGGCGACAGTAATGCGCTACAGATGGTGCCACTATGATAATGTTAATTGACAGAGGGGGTGAGTTTTATGCAGTCTCCAAATCATACTGCACAAAACTTTATATATTTGTGCAGTTAAGTGAGTCGTATGAGAGAAGTCATACTGCGGCAGAAGCAGGAAAAGGAGCAGATATTAAAAACGGCTTTCGTTCCGCGCGAGGTTTCAAAAAAGATAGAAAAATACGTCCAGAGCGATATAATAAAAGTAGTTACCGGGGTAAGAAGATGCGGCAAATCAGTATTCTGCTTTATGGCGCTGCGAAACAAAGACTTTGCGTATGTGAATTTCGACGAAAAGGAGCTTGCAGAGGCAAAGAACTATGACGAAATCCTGAAATACATAAAGGAATTTTACGGCGATATAAACTATCTTCTTCTGGATGAAATACAAAACCTGCCAAAATGGGAGCTCTGGACAAACAGCCTGAAAAGAAGGGGATACAATCTGCTCATTACAGGATCAAACGCAAAACTTCTTAGTGCTGAACTTGCAACTCACCTTACAGGAAGGCATTTGTCCGTTGAAATGTTCCCCTTCTCGTTCAAAGAATCTTTGCAGGCATCAGGATTTGAATTCAAAAAAGAATACACGCAGGAAGAAATTGGAGAAATACTGAACCGGCTAAAAAAATACATTGATGTCGGGGGATTTCCGGAAGTTGCCGTCAAGGGATATGATTACGCCTACCTTCAAAGCCTTTTCGACAGCATCATATTCAAGGACATCGTAAAACGATATCGCATAAGGTATTCGGATGCATTATACGATCTTGCAAGGTATCTTATGTCAGTGTTTGCCCAGGAGGCATCTTTTACAAAACTTAAAAACATGCTGAATTTCAGAAGCGTCCATACGGTTCAAAACTATGTCAGTTATATAGAGGAAACGTATCTTGTTTTTTCCCTCGACAGATTCTCTTTCAAGCAGAAAGAGCAGGTAACTTCCCCGAAAAAGATATACGCCATAGACACGGGCATGATAAATGCCATTGCATTCCAGTCTTCCGGGAATTTCGGTCGCTTAATGGAAAATGCCATTGCCGTCGAGCTGCTAAGAAGGCGCTCATGCGAAGGAGCGAATACCGAGATATATTACTATAAAGACTATTTTGGAAAAGAAGCTGACTTCGTAATAAAAGAGGGCATGAAAGTCAGGCAACTGATACAGGCGTGCTATGATATCGGGAATGCGGACACAAAAGAGCGTGAAATAAAAGGGCTGCTAAAAGCGTCAGATGATCTAAGATGCGATAATCTCGTTGTCATAACGTGGGATTATGAGGGCGAAGAAAAAGTCGATGGAAAGAAAATAGTTTATGTGCCGCTCTGGAAGTGGATTTTGTGGTTGTGATCGATGTGGGGGGCAGGCAATAGTTCGGCAGTGGGCTTTATCTATTTTTTAGAAATATTCGAAGAATGACAGGCAGGACATTCAATATTATCTACTGGCAGTCCTTTGAACTTATTTCCACAATCTCTGCATATACATTCGAACATTGTAATATCTCTCAACATATTTATTTTAAATTCGTCTCTGACACCAGACATATATTCCTTCTTGCCATCCAGGCGATTTACTTTATTGCTTAGATATTGATCAGAGTAATTCCCTCGGGTCAGCTATTTTTCCCGCAAGAGCGCTTGCAGCCGCTGTCTCCGGCGATGCAAGGTATATCAGCCCGCCTGCCCCCATCCGTCCCCTGAAGTTGCGGTTAGAGGTTGAGAGGCAGGTCTCTCCCTCGCCCAGCACACCCATATGAGCGCCCAGGCACGGACCGCATCCTGGCGGCGCGATAACAGCGCCGGCTTTTAAAAGCGTGGCGATAATGCCCGATTCTGTGGCTTTGATGAGAACTTCGCGCGAAGCTGGCAGAACGATCGTCCTTGCGGTGACTTTTTTTCCTTTCAGGATACGCGCCACAGCCATAAGGTCCTCATACCGTCCGTTTGTGCATGAACCTATGAAGACCTGGTCAAGAGGAGTTCCAGCTACTTCCCCTACGGGGACGACGTTATCCACTTCATGGGGTTTTGCCACCTGCGGCTCAAGGTCGCCTATATCAAAATTGTATTCTTCCATATATTCAGCGTTCTCATCAGCGAATACCGGGGTGTATTTTTCCCGCGCTCTTCCCTTCAGATACTTTTCAGTCTTTTCATCAGGCGGCACAATGCCTGCCTTGGCTCCCATTTCGATCGCCATGTTGCAAAGCGTCATCCTCTCAGGGATAGAGAGAGCAGTGATGGCATCGCCATAGTACTCTACGGCTTTATAGTTCGCACCGTCCGCGCCCAGTTTTTTTATGATGTAAAGCGTCATGTCTTTTGCAGAAACGCCTTTTGCAAGCCGTCCCTCAACTGTTATCCATATTGTCTGCGGCACGCGCAGCCACAGTTTCCCGGTAGAGAATATCTCAGCCATGTCTGTTGCGCCGACGCCTGTGGCGAACGCCCCGAATGCGCCGTATGTGCATGAATGTGAGTCTGCCCCGATGATGAGCTTCCCCGGCATTGCAAAACCCTGCTCTGGCAG
>JAYTKX010000150.1:0-3577 GCA_043729865.1 Methanobacteriota archaeon | reverse complement strand
GTCGCCGCCACCTCGGATGCTTTTCCCAGCCTGCGCAGGGGTATCTGCAACAGTTCCTTACTATCCATCCGCTCTATCCTGGTTTTTAATTCTTTAAGATCATCAGCCGTACCGATACGCTAGATCAGCAGCCCCCCATCCACGGAGATGACCGCGCCGTTAATAAAACTCGCCTCGTCCGAAGCAAGGAATAAAAGAGTATTTGCAACATCTTCGACCTGTCCCAATCTTTTAAGCGGGGTTTTTTCCTTCATCATTTCAAGTATCTTTTCGGGAATACCAGATGTCATTGGAGTGACTATGAAACCCGGCGCTATGGCGTTCACTCTTATCCCCTTTTTGCCGAGTTCCTTGGCTAACGTCTTTGTCATGCCGATAAGACCGGACTTTGCAGCCGCATAGTTTATCTGCCCGATATTTCCGTACAATCCCACAATGGAAGACACGTTGATTATCTCGCCGCTTCCCTGTTCTATCATGGAGCCCACAACAGCCTGTATGCAGTTGAAAGGTCCTTTAAGATCGATGTTAATGACCCTGTCCCACTGTTCTTCGGTCATTTTTACCACAAGGGCATCCTGGATGATCCCTGCATTGTTTATCAGCACGTCGATCCTGCCGTATTTATTGAGCGTTTCCTGGACGACATTTTTTACCTGTTCCCTGTTGGAAACGTCAAGCATGGCAAAGAACGCATTGCCCCCATTGTCATTTATCTCCTTTGCGGTTTGCTGCCCCCCCTGCTCATTGATGTCCGCCACAACGACCTTTGCCCCTTCCCTGCCGAACAGAAGCGCGGTCCCTCTGCCAATACCGCTTCCAGCCCCTGTTATTATGGTTACTTTGTCCCTGACCTTCATCTGTTAATCAGCTCCTGTATTTAATGTCTTATTGCGTTTAACCGGGCTCCCTGCGTTTTCAGGAACGGATCAAGGTTTTTTGTGAACTTGATAGTATTATCCAGGGTGAAATTCTGCCATGAAATAACTTCATTTGTGCCGCATAAAGATTGATAAATAGCGAGAAACCCTTCATCACCCGTTCATATTTCTCCCGGGAATCAAAATTGGGATATTCCATCTTAAACCCGGCTTTCAGCGTCGAATGTTGACTTCGTCCACATCTTTGACATCTTTACATATGCGTCAGCATAGGTTTTGGCTGCGATCTTTACAGGCTCCATGGTTCCCTTCATTGGACCTATCATAGGCATGTCCTCAAAGAAGGTATCAAAGGCTTTGTCGTACATCTTTACCCAGAGATCGCAGAATTCCTTATAAGCCTCAGGGTTTGTGGAGACGTTTGAGAGTTCCCTGCTCTTTTCAGACATTTTTTCCAGCGCAGATATCCATGACCTGTACATGTTCAGATAGATATTTACGCCCTGTGTGAAATTATCGAACGTCTCTTTTGATGGTTTCATGGACTGTTCATCCACAAATTTGCTGTAGTTGTCCTGATATGTCTTCACCCACAGGGTATAGAATTCCTTATATGCTTCAATATCTGCTTTGCCTCTTGAGATCTCAGCCGCTTTCTCAGACAGCGTGAGCGCGGATTCAACCCACGGCATGTTCAGCCTGGAGAACGAATCCTTCCACAGTTTTGTCATGTTCCTGTAAGTATCTGAGTATATATCAGGCATGCCTGTGTAATTCTCAATGTTCTCTCTCATCCTTTTCATGACAGGCAAAGATAGAAATGAATCGAACATCTTTTCATACGATGTTACCCAGATGTCATAGCATTCTTTGTATTTCACGGCGCTGGGTTCACCCATCAGCGCTTCCTGCGTCTTTTTTGAGTTCCTGTCCAGTTCTGTGATCCATGACTTATAGAGTCTGTTGGATTCCTCTGCATCTGACAGGAGAGAATCAAGCACTTCTTTACCTGAGTCCAGCGTCGGCATTGGATAAGATTTTCCGAATGATTTCTGGTATGTCTTGATCCATTCATCAAAGAATTCCTTATACTTTTCCGGAACAGCCTCCTGAGACATATCACGGGCTTTCTCTGAGAGTTCTACCATAGACTCGATCCACGGCTTGTATAATTTCATCTGGGAATCATTATACATCTTTAAAAAACCAGTGTAGTTCTCAGCCCACACATTGGATATATCTTTTGACTGTTCTTCAATGTTAAGTTTGGATTTATCTTTTTCTTTCTTTACCATAATATTCACCCCGTTTTTAAGACCTGTTTTATTATCATAATAATTATCACATAGGTATATAAATTTTTGTGAAGGATTGCATCTCCAACTCTTTTTTTTGGTTCTTCTTTTATCTTGCCGCTTCCCTCACAATGTCGCTCGCGCTCAAGATTCCGATGGGTCTGTGGGATGCTCCCACGCCTCGCTCTGAGAAAACAAGCAGCCTGTGGACGGATTTCTCTCTCATTATCTTTGCCGCTTCACCCAGCGTGCACATGGGTCTGATCATCTGGATGTTAGATGTCATTATGGATTCAGCAGTAATATTTTCCCAGTTCTCTTTACCTACCACTTTAAGAATGTCCATGTCAGAGATCACACCGACTGCCACGCCGTCATTGCCGATCACTGCGACTCCTGACAGCCCATGTTTGCTCAGCGTTGATGCTATCTCTTTTACCTTTGCTGTAACAGGCACTGTTACCACTCCCCTTGTCATTATATCTCTTAATAACCTGTTTTTCAATCTCATAATGTTTTCCTCCTCCATCATAATGATGGGTTTGCTCAGTTAAATATTTAATCGCTAATGATTAATAATAATGTTGGCAAAAACGCATTAAGGCTAAATAGGGATCAGGTATATAGAGCATCTTATGTCCTATCGATATCTCGAAGATATTGCATGCGCGGACGCTGCTTTTGAAACCGCGGGCAGCACGCTGGAAGAACTATTCAGGGACGCCGCGACCGCCACCTTCGAGGTGATGGTTGATACAAAAACCGTGGAGCCGGTTTTAACACGTAAAATCATGATGGAAAATGAAACTGTGGATGGGCTGCTCATTGACTGGCTCTCTGAGCTTGTATTCATTAAGGATTCCGAATCCCTCCTTTTTAGCGTATTTGATGTAAGCATCAGGAAGAACGATATATACGTATTGGAAGCCGTGGCAAAAGGTGAAAAGATAGACCGAGGGAAGCACAGGTTAAGGTCTGATGTTAAGGCTGTTACATACCACATGCTCGATGTCAAGAAAACAGAAGATATCTGGACTGCAAGGGTCGTGCTGGATATCTGATATCAATTCATCGACATATTTATTATATTAGAAGGTATCTTGAAGGCAGGAGAATTACAATGAAGGAACAAGTTGAAGTACGCTCATTAAAAGAAGGAAGGTATATTCTTATCGATGACGAGCCCTGCGTCATAAAGAGCATGACACACTCAAAAACAGGGAAGCACGGCTCAGCCAAATCCAGGATCGATGCGATCGGCATTTTTGACGGCACAAAACGGTCGATCATTTCCCCGGTGACTGAGAAGATCTATGTCCCCATCGTAGATAGGAAAAACGGGCAGGTCATATCGGTCTCAGGCGACGTAGCCCAGATAATGGACAATTCGGACTATTCCAC
>JAYTKX010000149.1:0-40516 GCA_043729865.1 Methanobacteriota archaeon | reverse complement strand
AATTTTATCCACAGATTGCGCAGATTTTCGCAGATAGAAAATATCGCATGACTATAATTCTATCATTTATCTCGGTTATTTGTTGCTAATTGACACTTGACGAGACAGTAGCATATTCATCGATTTTCCTACTAATGATACATATCAAGCAGTCAAACTCCTAAACCGATGGATTATTCTCAACTATATTTCTCATTGCATCCCCTGCCTCCCTGATGATCTTCTCCTCATCAAACCCCACAACCCTCCTGTCCTCCATCAGTACCTTTCCATTAACAATAGTCGTCCTCACATCGCACCCCGACGCGCCGTGAACAAGAGCAGAAACAGGATTTGGGGACATGAATTGCGGCTTTTTGATATCCACAACAATAATATCAGCCAGCCTTCCCGGAGCAAGCACTCCCGCATTTATCCCCAGCGCCCGCGCGCCGTTCGTTGTCGCCATCTTAAGCACAGTGTACGCAGGCATCGTTCGAGGATCTTTGAGCCTGTGCAGGAGAGAAGCGCACCGCATCTCCTTCCACATATCAAGACTGCCCCCTGAAGCCGCGCCGTCCGTGCCCAGCGCCACATTAATGCCCTTTTCAAGCATCTGCGGCACAGGCGCCGTTCCCGTGCCCAGAGCCATGTTGCTTGATGGGCAGTGGACTACGTTGACATCGTGATCCTTGAGAATATCGATATCGTCATCCGATAACCAGATGCAATGCGCTGCAAGCACACCGGGACCGAGCAAACCGATGCCGTTGAGATGATTTATCGAACACATCCCGTAACGTTCTTTCATCGTTTTCAGTTCATCCTCTGTCTCAAGCACATGAATATGTACCCTGGAACTATCCCTCTCCACCAGTTCCCTGACTTTAATAAGGAATTCTTTTGAACACGATACAGCCGAGTGCGGCGCGTACATCGTGGTGATCCTGCCGTCTGCGGCGCCGTTCCATTTTTTTGCGAATTTCTCCCTGCTCTTCAGTTTTGTCTCTGCATCCTCGTTCAACCCCTCTATCATTCCATATCCGATCGCAGACCTCATACCCGTTCCTTCCACCACCTGCGCCACTTCATCCTCATGAAAATACATATCAGCGAACGTGGTTGTCCCTGAACGTATCATCTCAAGAACGCCGAGGTTCGCGCCAGCCCGCACATCCGCGGGAGTAAGTTTCATCTCTGCCAGTTGTATCTTTTTTATCCATTCGCCGTATGATAACCCATCGACATACCCGCGAAAAAGCGTCATGGGCACATGCGTATGCGCGTTGACCAAACCAGGCATGACCAGACAACCCCGCGCATCTATCACTTTATCGGCTTTTTCTTTTGTATCCTTACCCACGAACGTAATCAAACCATTATCAACTGCCACAGTTCCGCTATCGATGAACGCGCCGTCCATGGTAAGCACGATACCGCCTTTGATAATAAGGTCTGCCATGGAGAGTAATATGGGTAAACTTATAAAAAAGGTATCCTGTCGATCCTGTTAATCCTGTCAAAGAACAGGGTAATATTATTTCTCGTGATAACATCTCTTTGCGTCTCGTTTTTATGAAATCGTTACTCATCAAGTTCAATTAATACAGACAGGTCATGATTTGTAGGACACTACCGAATAATCAACCACAGAGTCTGCTATGAACGTTTGGTTCATAAATGAACATGAAAAAATATAGAGAAAAACAACGAACTAATGCGAACTTAAACGAACTCCGATAGCGTGAGTTCGTACGAGTTAGTTGTTAATTTTTTTCATATAGTCTCTTTATTGCTCTTCTTTCAGCCACTCTGCAAACATCAAAAGCGCCCTGTACCTGTGGGAAAGCCTGTTCTTCTCTTCCTCTCCCATTTCCCCGAAAGTCCTGCCCCCAACTGCAAATATCGGGTCATATCCAAATCCCGCGTTCCCCCTTCCTTCTATAGAAATTTCCCCCTTCACTTCACCTGTGAAAACCCGCGCCTTCTCACCTGGCACACAGTACCCGATAGCGCACCTGAACACCGCGCTCCTGTCGGTGTCCCCATTCATCAGTTTCAGTATCCTGTCATTGCCAAGAGTATCGAAAACATACGCAGAATAAGGTCCGGGAAACCCCCCAAGCGCCTGGATGAACAACCCCGAATCATCAACCATGACCTCGTTGCCAAGTTTGTTCGCAGCCCATTCCGCCCCGAAAGCTGCGATCTTTTCATGATCTGTTTTTTTTTGCCTTGCTGCGCTGAAGCTCCCTTTTTATAGATGCCCTGTATCTGGGGCTAAGTTTCATCAGTATCAATATTATCGGGTAGCGCATCACAAGTATGAAAGAAACGAAACCTATAGCAAAACCAGTGATAAGGATTATTTTTGAAAATAACGGGAGGCTTGAAATATCGAGCATACAGCGCTACTTATCTCCTTCCAGCCTGAATTCCCTGTGCAGAACCTGAACAGCTTTATTTGCGTCGTTCCCGCTCACAACAAATGAAATGTTATGCTGGGATGAACCCTGGCTTATAATGATAACATTGACCCGGGCTTTTCCGAGCGCGCCAAAGACGCGTCCTGCCACGCCGGGCGTATTTGCCATCCCTGCGCCCACTACAGCCACCACGCTGACATTACTGTCCTGGGTAACGTCCTTGATTATGCCGTTCTTGAATTCTGCTTTTATGGCTTTCACAGCCTTATCAAGATGTCCTCCATCCACCACCATCGAGATGTTCGCCTCGGAAGACCCCTGGCTTATCATTATTATATTGACGCCCGCGTTCGCAAGAGTTGTGAAAACACGCGCAGCAACGCCAATAGTTCCCACCATCCCTGCCCCGGAGATGTTAATGAGCGCCACGTTCCTGATGACCGTCACAGCCTTCACTATATCCTTGCTTTGTTTGAGATCCTGGACTATTATTGTCCCTGGAGATGAGGGGTCGAACGTGTTCTTGACACGCACAGGTATGCCGTGCTTGATAGCGGGTTCGATCGTCCTTGGATGAAGCACTTTGGCGCCGAAATATGAAAGCTCCATTGCTTCAATATACGATATGACAGGTATGGTGCGGGCTTCAGGGACTATCCTGGGGTCAGTGGTGAGTATGCCGTGAACCTCTTTCCAGAGCCATATCTCATCAACCTTTAATGCAGCGCCGATTATCGCAGCCGAGAAATCTGAGCCGCCGCGCCCCAGTGTAGTGATAATGCCGGCTTCGCTTTCCCCGATAAACCCGGTTATCACCGGGATTGTGTCTTTCAGAAGCGGCTCTATCCTTTCCTTGATAAGTGAATAGCTTTTTTCAAGCGGTC
This sequence comes from Methanobacteriota archaeon, assembly GCA_043729865.1. Lineage (GTDB taxonomy): Archaea > Halobacteriota > Methanosarcinia > Methanosarcinales > Methanoperedenaceae > Methanoperedens. The sequence goes on along the minus strand of JAYTKX010000149.1, from coordinate 37,227 downwards.
TTGCATTGCCGTAATCATCGGTAGTAATAATGCCAGCTTCGCCGCCGGTAAATGACCTGGACTTGATCCCGAGTGAGTTCAGCGAACCGCAAATGATGGGAGCGGTCAGCCGTTCGCCATAAGAAGAAATATAATCAATAGACCGCAACGTAAGCTCGCCAAGGTAGCATATACCGATAAGGGCTTTCTCCAGTTCCTCGATGCGCGAGTCAAGTTCTTTTGTTACGATCTCTTCGACCCTGGCAGCCTTCCTGCCGGTGATAGCTTCATGCGCAGCCAGATGGTGCTGTTTTGTCAGGTCGGCGATGAATTCTTTTATGGTTGAGGTTTTTCCGGTCTCAGAAGCTTCCTTTGCATTTTTAAGGAGCGCATCCGTGACACCGTTCAGAGCTGACGTCACAAGCACTACTTCGTTACCGCTGTCCCTGTGTTCTTTCGCAAGCTCTGCGACGTGCTTTATACGTTTTCCGTCGCCGACAGAAGTTCCTCCGAATTTCATCACCAGTCTCATAGAGCTTTCAAATCGTTGGAAGTCCTATTAAAGATTTGCAAATAATCCTTATATAATGAGAGTAAATAAGCGACTCATGGAAGTCAGTTTCTCATCCCTTGCGCTTGTTAACGATCCCTTTGACTGGGCTTATGACCTCGAAGACCTGGGTTTTACAGGCTGGGAGGTGGTTAGCGAAGGGAAACAGCAGTTGAACGACTCCACATTATCCCGGATACAGAACATCATCGAGACCACTGATCTTGTCCTCACCCTGCATCTTCCATTCTCAGACCTCAACCTTGCAAGCCTCAACCACCCGATATGGAATGAGACGATACGGCAGATGACAAAATGCCTTGAGAGAGCTTCGGATTTTGTGGAACTGGCTGTTGTGCATCCCGGTCATCTCTCGCCCCTTGGCATGCAGCTTCCCGAAATGGCATGGAGACAGAATATCGAGGGACTGCGCGCGATATGCGACTTTGCGGACGAGCGAGGAATCAGGATAGGTGTTGAGAACATGGTGAACATGGCATTCATCCTGGGCAGACAGCCTGGTGAGATACTGGGGATGATAGAGTCGCTTGAGCGCGAGAATGTCGGGCTCACGCTGGATATCGGACACGCCCACACCAACGGCATGGTGGATGAGTTCCTTGAGGACTTAAGCCAGGTAATTCATGTCCACCTTCACGACAACAAGGGAAGAAGCGATGAGCATCTTTCACTCGGAAAGGGCACCGTGAACTGGAAAAAGGTCATAGGTAAATTAGATGGATATAAAGGAAGGGTCGTTACAGAAGCGCGTACCGTGGAGGAAGGGTCTGCGAGCCTGAAGCTGCTGAAAAGCCTCTAAAAATAAACCCGGTTTTCAGGAAGAGCGCACACAATTTTGCAGTTTATGCCGCTGCTTTACAGTATTTATCAATTTTATTAATAAATTCAGGTATATCCAGGGGTTTTGCGATATAATCATCAAACCCTGCCGAAATAAAACGTTCTTTATCCCCTTTCATTGCATATGAAGTCAGGGCGATTACAGGCATACTTTTATATTTTGCTTTAATTATTTTTGTCACTTCCACTCCATCCTTCCCGGGCAGCTCGATATCCATAAGTATAAGGTCATAGACTTCTTTTCCTGTTTTTCTTATGGCTTCTTCCCCGTCTATAGCCTTATGAATAGTAAACCCCTTAGATGTGAGTATCTCTATTACCAGTTCCATATTGAGGGGATTATCTTCTACCACGAGTATTTTTGTCATATCAATCGTTTTTATCATCATTATTATTATGATGCGTACTTAATAAGATATTAGAATCTCCGACTATATATAGTTGTTCCTGCCTCTGCAACGTGATATTATCGCTTTTCTCTCGTTTTATAACTTGAGGTTATAAAGAGGCTATGGATTTTAAAGGCATTGAAATTTTAATGCGGGTGAAAATCATAATTGTATTTTTCACATTTTGAGCAACTCTTTTTGATTCGCAGCGATGGGAAGAATAAAGCTGAACGTGCTCCCCTCGCCGTATTTGCTTTTTACCGTTATCGTCCCGCCCTGCAACTCGATCAGCTTTTTCGTGATAACAAGCCCGAGCCCCGTGCTCCCGTATTTGCTGGCGATGCCCAGATCGAGCTGTTCAAAAGGCAGGAACAGTTTCCCCAGATTTTCTTCCTTTATCCCTATCCCGGTATCCTGTACCGTGAACTTTGCCAGTTCACCCTGTTTTTTCGTTATTATAGTTACAGTCCCGCCTTCTGGTTTACTGTACTTCACAGCATTGGATATAAGATTGAACAGTATCTGCTTGAACCGCTTCCTGTCCGCTTCTATGAAATCGAGGTCAGGATCAGGTTCTTTTTTGAGAACCACGTTGTGCTTTGCTGTATTTTCCCCGAAGAGGCTCATTGTCTCATCCAGTATCCCGGGCACAGATATCTTTTCGATAACAAGTTCTATTTTTCCGGTCTCTGCCCTACCCAGATCAAGAACATCATCGACGATGTTGAGCATGCGTTTGCTGCTGGCAAGAATATTTTCCACATACATCTTCTGTTTATCGTTCAATTTACCGGGTATCTCCTGTTTCAGCAGTTCTGAAAAACCTATCATGGCGTTCAACGGGGTGCCAAGATCATGACTGATGGCAGGAAGAAGTTCGGATTTTGCTCTTATCGCAATGGCAAGACGCATATTTTCAGATTCAATCTCTTCTCCCCGTTTGCGGTCTGTGATATCCCTGATAACGCATGAAAGACCGATAGTCCTGCGTTCTGCATTATTGAGCGGGGAAACCGTGAGGCTGACATCTATTTTGCTGCCGTCCTTCTTCTTATGCACGGATTCGACGCCTGATACGCTCCGTCCCACAAGAATGCTGTGGATAAGCTGTTCGTTCTCTGCCTGCTTATCCGGCGGGATCAATAACCTGGAAAGTTTCTGTCCGGATGCCTCCCCGGCGGTCCACCCGAAGATGTTCTGTGCGCTCCTGTTCCAGGTTATTATCCTCCCTTCAAGGTCTGTTGTTATTATGGCATCATAGGCGTTGTCCACGAGGTTCCTGTACCTTTCCTCTGCTACCACGCGAAGCTTCTTTTCAGCCCGGGTGATATTTTCATAGGGCATTTCGATGGATGACCTGTACACCGCAAGATATACGAAGTAAAAACTTGCAGCTTTAAGCAGGTTCCCTGCATAATCTGAATACAGATATGAAAAGTTGCTGAAAATAAGGATGACAAGACCGTATATCAGGCAGATAACAAAATTTTGCGGTTTTTCACGAAATCTTTTTAGATAGAGAAAAGCTGAATATGCAAGAATTATTGATGAAATTATCACGAAATAAAAGAAGCTGGTAGAAGGACTCCCGTCTGTATATACCAGCGCAGGTATATCACGGTGAAAGACCAGACCGCCTGCCAGTAGTATGAACGAGATAAGGTTAACTTCAACTATGAGGATCGGTTTTTTCAGAAAATGGGGCAACGTGCCGCTATAGATATATGCGCTTATGAGGAACAGGATCGATGTGACCATAAGCGCCATGCCCCAGAAAAAAGCCGACTTATGAAGAGAATTGGGCGTTATAAACGAAGGCATAAATGGATAGGAGAGCAGGCGGTAGAGGGTCAGCACTCCGATGAGCAGGAATGCCGCACCCATGAAAAGGGAATGATTATCCTTGCTTTTGGTGTATGCGTACCAGGTTATTACGAAAATGGTAAATGACAGGACAAGCGGCAGGAGTTCGGTTGATATCTCAAAATAATCCCCGACTTCAATAGGAAAACCCCTGAAATACTCAAGCGAATATCCTATCAGGAAGATTGGCGCGATCACAGCCAGAAGTTTAAGGGCATGTTTTCTAAGATCCATATATCGCACTCATTTTCGCCCGAAAATGCGCTTGACGTTGGTCACCACGAATCCATCAGTATTCGTTACCATGGTATCGAACCTGATTATGAAATCCTTTGCTATGTGCGGCATTACGCCCCTGAATTTCTTCATGTACATCGCCTGCTGTCTTGAGAATCCTTCCTCGAACCACTCGAATACCAGCACGCCGTCAGCCACACCCATCATCTCCTCTTCCTTCATGCTATCAAATACCCCTCTGCCGAGCAGGAGATATACCAGACCGTCCCATTTCTTGGATTTTCGCTGCAGTTCCTCAAGGAAAGATATTTTGTCGTTCCATGTCAGGAACCTGCTGCATGCGCGGAAAAGTGAGGTCAGTGAGTCGATTATCACAAGGTTATTGGGGGCATTGGCATCCAGAACAGCGACAAGTTCTTTCATGATCTCCCGCTCTTCGTCCACGCTTTTCAATGATGTGATGCTCAGCCAGTCTTCCTTATTGTATGCCGGGAATAATGCGCCTGGCGAGAGGTCACTGAAAACCAGGTTCTCAGAAAGGGATGCAGGGAAATCAGGAGTGAAGGCATGCGCCAGTTCTGCGATAAGATCCTCCCTTGCGTGCGTGAAGGAGATGTAGCAGATCTTCTCAGGGAACTTCAGGTTCTCGTCTTTCTGCAGGAGTATTTTCAGTTGATCGGTTGCAGATCTTTTAATATCAGGATTTTTCTTCAGCATGGAATGCAAAGCAGCTGAAGTATATGCGAATTCTGTGCTTCCCGCGCCTGCCTCGCCTATGAGGAGAACGAGTGAGCCTGAGGGGAAGCCTCCGCGGATTATTGTGTCCAGTGTGGGGATCGCAGTGGGGGTTCGGTTAAGTGTAATGGTTATCACCTGAGTAAATTCTAATTGTTATCAATATTTTCATGAATAGATGCTTCACCATGAGTACACCCTCTGGTAATCGAGATACAGATTGCCCTGCACGCCACTCGAAGTCAAATCCACATAGCGGACGAGCACATAGTATTGGTCTATATCATCCACGGTTCCACCTGTGGTGCTTCCGTCGAACTGCAGTTCGTTAGAAGACAAAGTATAATTAAAATAGTCAGGCGATGATTTATTAAGAGTGGTCCTATTGATGAATGATGCTCCATTCCATACCTGCAATGTGAAGTTATCCCCTGAGACATAGTATTTGATCTGGAGTTCATGGTTTGTAGGGTTCGTGGTATTCGGTATTCCTGTGATGTTGGATGTAATGTTGAGCTTGTAAACCCCTCCTACAGCATAGTTCACGGTCACGTTTAATAAATCAACACCAAGCGTGTTGTTCTGCGTGGAGCCTGTCCAGTTGTACTTTATCTTTATTTGACCAGAACCTGCATCATAATCGCTGGCATTCCCGCTTGCTCCGACCACTTTGTTCACATGCTGTGCAAGTGTTGTACCGCCATTGAAGCCAGTCGGGAAAAGAGATTCCCACAGTCCGCTGGCGTTATTGAATATGCTGACATTGGTAAGAGGGTCTGAATATGAACTGTCCTGTATGCTTATGCTCTGCCAAGAGGAGCTTGAGTTGGTTTCGTCAAAGGTGTAGGTGACGTTAAGAGTGTTGTAGTAGGTAAAATCAACCTTGAATTCATCAATGTATAGGCGTGTACGTGCTGCTACGCCGGGTTCAGGAGGAGCTACCGTCGAGTCGTCTGCAAGCCTGATGCGAAATGCCCCGGTGGGGCTTACGCTATCTTTGATTAGTGTTGGGTCTGTAATGTTATATGCGAGGATATTTTCTGTTGCCGCTGAAATCGCCGGACTTCCGAGCAGAACCCATGAGGCATTATATGCCCCAGATGTGTAATTCCATGTCTGAATATAAACTGGCTCAGCAGTTAATGAATCTGAATAGGATTCCAATGAGATGTTAATACTTGTAATATAACCACCGGCATTCGTGGTCTGCCATGAAGCCCAATCTGAGTTATAAGGAAAAGGGGCAGCATTGACTTCACGAAGAGTCATTCTTACATTATCTGATGTAAGTGTATTTAAATATGAACCCGCACTAATGGTTCCTGTCGTCATTGCGGGATTGGCTGATGCGTGAGTAGTATTATATTTCATTGTCATACTGGTTATATTCACTAATAGATCTCCGCCAACATCCACATCAACTGAGGTGCCACCTGCTTGCTGCGTGCCGTTTGTTATTGTTATTGACGGGTTCGTCGGGCGGTGGCTCTGGTTCGAGCCCCCAACCGGTTCCTCAGCCAGGATAGCGTATAAGCCGTCCGTCGCATTCTTTGCATAGTCGGGACTTGTTGTCAGCCCTGTTGTGTCATAGAAACCATACACATAGGTAAATAGAGATGTGGTAGTTGCGTTACCGTAAACCCATGTTGCATTCATCCTGCCGGTCGAGTCCACGGTACGAGTGGCTATGCTATGCCAGGTACCCGGCAGGAAATAGTAGGCGTTGAAAGACTCTGCACCTTTGCTGGGGGTTGCCTTCAGACTACCGTCTATGTATATTTCCACATGATCAAAGTCCAGATCTAACGGGTCATTCCATGTCAAGTTGATGAACAAACCTGTGACATTGGCAATAAGATTTGATATGCTGGCAGGAGGCACGCCGTCGTCTATTGCCGTCCCTGTAACGAACATATACTCCGTGCTGCTTACGCTCCCCTTGCCCGGTCTGCTGCCATTCACAATAAAGTAATAAGCAGTATCAGCTGAAAGTCCTGTGAGAGAGGCTGAATGAGATGATCCGGTATCGCATGGAGATGTATCAGGATAAACCCCGGGTGAAGTGCCGTACATCACACAGCCTGTGGTGCTTATCGTGGTGGGGATAATTCTTGAATTAAAAACATAGCCGCTTTTTGCTGTTACAGTGATGTTATTAATGGTATCCCAGGTTATATTCGCCGTATAGGCACTAGTGTTCTTTACCTGGATATTAGTGATTTTTGTTCCGTTTGCATCGGAAACATTCAGGACGATGCTGGCTGTCCCATCGCCCACTGTGTCCTTAGGATTCAGGGTAGTAAAAATTCCATCGCTCGTATCGAAAGTGACCCATTTGCCATTAAGAGATCCCCCCATACTGTCCGTCAGCGTGGCATTTACAGTATATTCTGGGTCGACACCAGTATGAACAAGCTTCATGACGCCCCCCTGCGATGATGCAGAATAAACAAGAGTTGTCTTGTAATCAGTCAATGATGCATCAATATAATAAAAACCAGCATCGTTTGCAGTTAGCGTCACGCTCGCCCTGCCGTCAGACCCGGATACAGCAGAACCCGGCGAGATAGTGGCATTGGAATATGAGTTGCTGGGATGCCCGACCGTGCTAAAGTTCGGGCTAAAGCTCACTGGAACATTAGGAACAGGATTATTGTATTCATCCTGCACTTCAACCATGATACTGGTCGTCCCTCCTACCGGAAGCTCAGAGCCAATTCCTGATACCCTGACGATCCTCCTGGCTGGCGAGTGCGGCGGTGCTGCCTTTGACGAAGAGGATATATATGCTTCACCCATTTTTATAACCATACTGGAGCTGATATTTGCTATTACGATCCCATTCGTGGAATCCTTCTTTCTTATCCCTGCGCCTTCGCTCTCAAGGGTTTTCGCCCACCAATCAACATAACCCCCCGGATCCGGTTTAGTATACAGTATGATCCAGACATTCCTGCCGATAACTGAGTTCTTCTGCTGTGATGTTGGATATATATTTACGGTCTTTTTCTCGACCCCGCTCAGACTTCCATAATCCAGAGCCTTAACGCTCGGGAGGTAAATAGTGCCGTTAGCCAGTACTGTCTGCGAACTTGTGGTAAAGTTCGAGCCGCTTCGCCTTATCAGACCGTTCTCGTAGATGAACGAGTTGTAATTCCGGGCGCCCTGGAGCGCATATATTATCATCCCTGTGCTGACGTTCTTGATGCTGGTATCATCCGTCATTCCCTCAGGGAAGACTTCGTTATACCTGACCTCAACCCATGCGTCCTTCCTGACTTCAAGAGATGCATAAGCCTCATCTTTCGGATTGTATACCAGCATCTTCGGGGAATACTTGAAACCCATGATAAGAGGTGAAGATAGAGTCGTTCCGCCCAGGATACCGCTATCGATGTTTGATTTGAGCACCTTAAAATCGTCCTGCATTAATTTGAGGTGGTTGAGTTCCTCCTGGGTATTCCAGACAGGAACAAAGCTCAACTGCACAGTTGACAGTATAGTCACACCTATAGCAAGCATTAGAATAAACCCGAGTACCGGTGAAATACCTTCATTGTTCTGTAATATCCCATTTCTCATAAGTAACATTATATAAACTATAGTGAAGTTGTTATAAGATTATTATTATCATAATGAATAGCATCCATTATTAATAAATTTTCGCTATCGATTATTTTATAATTCAAAACTAATTTTAGAAATAAAATCATATTTTGTTCACTTAACCAATAACTATATATATTGATGTTATATATAATAATTAGTACCTAAAAAGGAGACTTATTAAGAGGATATTATTATGGAAAAGAAAAATTTAAAATCGGGTACGGATAGAAGAATATTGAAAGACGACAGGGGTGTATCTCCTGTGATCGCGGTCATCCTGATGGTAGCTATTACGGTTGTTATGGCAGCTATCGTATCGTCTTGGAGCGCGGGAGTAAAAGCGCCTACAACGCCTACGACAGTTGGTCTTGACATTGCACGCAGTACAACAAATATAACTATAACGGTAACGGCGATCGACCCTTCAAGCTCATCACCGATTCCCAAATTGAATATATCTTATAAGAACAGCTCAGGCACTTACGATGCTACGGAAATGAGTGATGTTGATGTGGGAGCCTCAACAGAATTCAATACTACCAGTTCCAATTTGACGCAGGTGATAATTACTGCAAAATTCAAGGACGGCTCAAAGAAAGTACTGTTCACCAGAGAAGTTTAATAATGAGAAAGAAAAGTGTAAGATCAGGTACAAAAAGAAGGATTTATGAGGAAGATCAGGGTGTATCTCCGGTGATAGCAGTAATCCTTATGGTGGCAATTACCGTAGTAATGGCAGCCATCGTATCGTCATGGAGCGCGGGCGTAAAGACACCCACAACACCAACAACAGTTGGTCTTGACGTAGCCCGCAATAATAATAATATTACCCTGGTAGTAACCTCAATAGACCCGCCAAGCTCAGCTCCTGTTCTCTTTTTGAATATATCATACTATAAATACGATGGAACAAATTATAACCTCAGTTACTCAAACATAACTAATGCAGAAGTGGGGAGTTCTATTGATGTCGCTACAAATAGTTCAACGCCAAAGAAAATGGTAATTACAGCAACGTATAAGGACAGCTCAAAAAGAGTCATATATTCAAAGGAAGTATAAGACAGCCCTTTTTGCAGGCTGCATGCAAAAAGGAAATATCTTTTTTATTTTTTGAAGTGCGGATGTGAACCGGGCTATTAAAAAACCAACTGCCAAAGAAACAGGCTCCAGGATAAGAAAGCGCAGTTTTGAACTGGCTTTTGGGGGAAAGACAGAGAAGAATATCATTTACGCATGGATATTGCTCTTGATCCTGAGTATTGTCCTCACATTCATTGTGCAGAGCTGGGCAGTTGATATCCAGCCTGCAAGGGTGGAACTGAATGTGGGGGTCTCTCTCACGAGGCTTGACAGGGACAGGCTTGAGGTCATGATAATATCAATTGAAAAAGATACGAACATTGAATACCTTACTTATTACACTTCACGCGGCGCCGGGTACATCAACAAATCCTCAAACCCGCCTGTTCCTGTGCGGGATGCAGGGGAGTCAGGTATAATACCTGTTTCGGGTTATGACGAGCATGTAGAGATATTTGCCACTCTCCAGGATACAAGAATAAAAATTTTCAACAAAACCGTATGAAATGTTGAAGTGTCATCAAATGAACAGGAACATGACATAAGCCATAGATATCATGATCAGACCATGTTTCAACCCGAGTTTTACGCTCCCTTCTCCAAGCTGCCCTGCCACAAGACCTGAAAAGAATCCTTCAAGAACAGCCGCATGGAAGAATAACCTTATATAAAGCTGCTTATCAAAACCAGAAAAAGAAATACCCTCCCCCGCGATCTCTGCAGCATTCCCGGGTTGTGCTTCCGGCATCTGAGGGAAAAAACCTGTCATGAGAGACCACGAAACATAGAGGAACACAAAAAACGCAATATACAATATCATCACATACAGTTTTATCGACCTTGACCTCTCCTCTTCCATCGCCTTCGCAGTAATGGCGTCGTTGGCTGCTATCACCAGTGTATCCTTCACATTCCCTGTCACCCTTAAAGCATTCTCTATCAGTACAACAACTCTCTGCACAGTCACCGTGTTCACCCGCCTGCCAAAATTACGGAATGCCCCGATGATGCCGTCACCCAGTTCGATATCTGTGGTTATCTTACTTACCTCTGAATTCAGGATACCCAGATTGGAGGACTTAAGGCGCTTGATGGACGCCGCAAGCGTAAGCCCTGATTCATGAAGGCTGACAAGCCTGTTAAGGAATTCAGGGAAATTCGAAGATATCTGGTTGATCCTTTTAAAATGAGCTTCAACGAAAAGAGCATAAGGAGTAAAAATAATTATGGTCGTAAAAACAAGATAGTCATCGATCATATATATGAGCTGATCGACTTCCATGCTATAATAGCGAAAAGTGCTGATTATAAAGAAAAGACATCCGATAGGAACTGAGATAGAAAGGACCTTTTCCGGATATTCAATAAATTCTTTCATAGGATTTTTCAGGAATCCATATATCCGCTCGCGCATCACCCCTCTCTGGATAGAGGCGTATTCCATAGCAGGATGAGAATTATCTTCCACTTTAATGAACTTTGAAGTCGTCCCTTCTGTCATGGAAGATAAAATGATCACAAAAAACACTCCACCCGCCGGAATAAAAAGATACACCATCATAAGGAGAAAAACATAATATTTTGCCCCTCCTATCAGCCCCAGCACGACAAGAAGGACTATGATGAAAAGCGGACCTACCGCAACGCCTGTAACATACATTTCAGCCATTACAGCAAGGTTTTCCATGAATGCCCTGTTCGCATTCAGCGCCTTCATCCTGTACTGCTCGGATTTGGTGAGAAAATACGCTACAAGGTTCCCTCCGCCAGTAAGAACTGTTGAAAGGCTCTCAAGGAAGTTCTTAAAGCTCTCTGACGGGGAGTCCCTGGCAGCATTTTTCAGGGCTGAATTGAGGTCAAGGTTCAATATCTTTGTGTCTATGAGCACGCCCCTGACCTCATCAGATATCTCCCCGTATATCTTCCTGTTATTTGAAATAATTTTAAAAAAAGCCGGTATATCGCTTGATCCCCTGCTCATTGCATGCATGAGCGCCACGGCGTGGGGGAGAACAATATCCAGGCTGTTCCCGCGTATGTTCGCTATATAATACGGGTAAGCCATTATTATGCTGTAAGCCGCAAAACCGCAGAAGATGGATAGCAGCGGTACAATCAACAACGAAAATGTCCCTAAGAACCCCATGATATCATAGAATAAAAAATACACTAATAGACCGCAGGGCAGTGACAAAAGGATCGATATCAGACATGCACGGGAAACATATACCTCATATGGTACGCCTGCATGCGACCTCATCAATTTATTCGAAAAATCCAGGTATGACCCGCTTCTTTTTTCAACCCATTTCCCGAATATCCTGTAGGAGATCCGGTCAAATTTATAGAGGTTCATGTTCTTCCCGAAGCAGGGTTTTTCCTTCCCTGACTAAACTAATGGTCTCTTCCCGATCTTCGTAATACCGCCTTATGATGGATGTCACATCCCTGTAATCGCTGATATCTCTGTCAAGCATGTACTGAAACAAGGCTTTCCTGTCCTCAAGTTCCTTATTTATCCTTTCTTTGTCCCAGCCGCGGCTGTGCATTATACTTTCAAGAACGCTTGACGCACCGCTTTTATCTATAGAGTCATGCACCGGGTTCCATTTGTACACTTCACGGGTACTGATATCCCCCGATGCTGCATTTATACCCACGAATTCAGAAAGGTTCTCTATCCTCCTGACCCTTTTCCTGCCCACATGCCGCAATACCTCTATTATCATAATATCAAGCGAACTCAGCATCATAAGGGGAACATTTATGGGCTCGCTGAGCAGCCTGTTCACTGCGGTCTGAATGCTGCCGGCGTGCATCGTGGAGAAGGTCGTATGTCCCGTGCTCATCGCCTGGAACAACGTATAGGCTTCCTTGCCTCTTATCTCGCCTACCAGCAGGAATTCGGGGCGCTGTCTCAGGGCAGAGCGAAGCAGTTCGAACATATCGATATCAGCGGCTTCCTGTCCCATGAACGTCTCCCTGATGGTCGCAGGGATCCAGTTCTTGTGATATAATGTGAGTTCCCTCGTGTCTTCTATGGTTATGACCTTTGATTCAGAAGGAATGAAAAGAGAAATAGCGTTCAGGGTAGTGGTCTTGCCTGCTGCGGTCTCACCCACAATGATTATGTTCTTGTTATTCTCGACAGCCAGCCACAGATAAGCCATGACCTCGGTGCTGAACGTTCCGTATTTTATAAGGTCTACAGGCGTGAAAGGTTCTTCCCTGAATTTTCTTATTGTGATGGTGCCCCCGCGCGTTGTGACTTCTCTTCCGAGAGTTGCTTCAAGACGCGACCCGTCAGGGAGACGGGCGTTCAATATCGGATAACCTGTGGATATGGATTTACCCGATACCTGGGCAAGTTTCAGTATCGTCATGTTGAGTTCTTCTTCTTCAAAGATTATGTTGGTCTCTATGTTGGTGTATTTCCTGTGGTACAGGTAAATCGGTGCATCGGCGCCGTCGCAGGATATATCTTCGATCATGGGGTCTTTCAGCAGCGCATCCAGTTTTCCATATCCTGCATAATCCCTTTTTATATAGTACCATATCTTTTGCAGCGAGACAGGTTCAATATCGAGCCCGTAAACATCCAGGATCTTTATGTAATTATTGTAAAGGATCAGCTCCTTATTCATGCGCCCAAAATCGATATCCCGCTCAAGAAGAAATATCTTCATTGATTCGTATACACGCTTCAGCAGGGCTTTTTCAAAATCATTGAGCACAGGCTCTGATACCACATACAAATTCCTGTGCGTCCGCCTGTTATTGATAATAGTAACAAGGGTAAAGGGTCTTGACACCCATGTCTCCTCGACCACTTCATAATCCTGGGGCGGCGTGAAACTGACAAGCTCGCCGTATTTGCTGGTATCATAAACAGGGATCTCTGTCAGGTCACTTATCCTGAAATTCCTCTTCATCATCTCTATCACGGTATTCAGGAAGAGGGCATATTTCCCCGTTACAGGTACACCTGTTGTCAGTTTTCCGGTAATATATCCCACTGTGAGCAGCAGGATGCCTATTACCTGGAAAATGAATGAATAAGAAGCGATACCGGCAAGATCTATCCCGGGCACTTTTATGAGCCCGCCATCTATTGCATATCCCAGTATCGAAAGTATGAAAAGAATTATCGAGATCGTGATCAGCATATCTCTGCCCGGGATGGAAAACTGTATGATACGCATATCCGGATTTACTGGAGGCAGGCTATCTTCTAAAGTATCCACATATCCTTCAGTACCCGTCTCAGTCATATTGTATGTTATTATTAACGTTCAGATTATATAAATATCACTGTTCTGGAATATCTTTATATTTGCTCGTAACAGACATGGGTTGATTGAACCTCATTAGAAAATTCGAGCCGCCCGACTTCCCATGGGTAATTGACATAGAAAGACAGGTCTTTAATGAGCATGACCCTTTTTTCTACATGCAGTTCTATGAGACCTGCTCAGATGGTTTTATCGTGGCGCAGGTCAATGGTTTTATCGTTGGGTTCGTTGTAGGCTTCCTTTATTCAGAAACCACGGGTCGCATATTCTCACTTGCAGTGCATCCTTCCTACCAGAGCCGCAAGCTTGGGAGCGCCCTTTTAAAGGAGATCATACAGGTTTTCCGTAGGGTCGGGGTTTCTGAGATAATCCTGGAGGTGCGTAAAGGGAACGTGAAAGCAAAGAAGTTCTATGAGAGGCACGGGTTCTGCCAGACAGGGGTCGTGGAGAAGTATTATTATGATGGGGAAAGCGCGTGTATGATGAGATTGAAGATAAGTTAAACATTGGTCATCGGATAAGAGAAAAACCGTGCGATAGAACGCGGATTTGCTGCATTGCATTATTCTCGGTCTGAATCGCATGGCAAAGCCATAATTGAAAGCGCTTTAAAGAGGCGCAACTCTGGGCGCATTTCTCCACGATTTCAAATTATAAAATCGTTTGTCTTTTGAAAATATATTTGCGCGCCGCAATTGGATTTTACATAAATCTGCGTTTATCCGCGTTCATCTGCGGTTTCAAAATCCTAAATCTGGTTGATGTTACGGAAGCATCGGCGCCAATAATTTAATATTAAAAAAGTGATATATGTGTGGCGCTTTACACCGCAAAGGGCGCAAAGAAAGCAAAACGGAGGCACATTTTGATAACTTATTGAGAAAAATGGAAAACTCCATCACTCGAACTCTACGATCGCTTTTTTCGCACCTATCGGGGTAATTAGAGCCTGTGCCCCTTTCTCAATATGATACGATTCTCTAAGCTCTTTTGGCAGTCGCAGCAGCAGTATTTTTCCGCTCTATTTTGTGTATGGAATCAGGATGGTTTATGTATATATTTCTGCCCGTGCTTTTGTGCTTCCTGACAAGGACGTCTGTAATAACTACAGGGATGCCATAGTTCTCAATTACAACATCTTCATACACATCCTCGAATTCATCTTTCTTTTTCATATTTGTTATACCCACTGAATTATTGCGTTGTCGGAAACAAGAGCCATAACCACAAAGGCATATAAGTTATCCTCTTATCTCCTATGATTTCCTCTCCTTCATAATCCTCGGTTATTATAAGACCCCTCTCCAGATCAAATTCATTCAAAGCGCAAAGCAATCCCTCAACTTCCCTCTCTTTAACTTCCGGCTGGCTGATATCCCAGCATACCTGAAGAGCTTCTCTTATCTTTAATTCTTTCATGAGAAGAAAATCCGTTTCCCTCTGCTTTTTATCGTGCCAATAGAATATTCTGGACAAAGGATCAGAAAAGTCTCTCCTTTTCAGTTCTATAAAGACAATATTTTCTGCGATCCGTCCGTAATCCAGGGAAAACCTGAATCCTTTTATATTCCTTATCCCGCTATCGATGCAATATATCTTCTTGGGATTTATTTCCTGTGCTTTGACAGAAAAGCTGAATACAGGCACATTAAAAACAAGATATGCATCCTTCAGGTTTGCTGCATACTCTACAACGGTGTCCACAGAGAGCGAAATATCTTTTCCAACTTTACTGAAATTCATGGGGTTGGAGATGTTTTGCAGTAGTATATTTACCATTTTCTCCATCTTTGCCGCATTCCTGATGCCTCGTTTTTTTACGATGTCCCTGTAAATTATCGTATCAAAATAGAACTGAAGAAGCTGTTTTTTTGTACCCGGATCATTTTCAAGGACAACCTCAGGGAAACCTCCAAGTTCCATATATTCAAAGAGGTGATGTTTTATTTCGTCTTTTTTGGAAAAAGCAGAAATTTTATCTTTGATCGTGAGCTTTGTTTTGAGGAATTCCCTGAAACTTAAGGGATAAACTTCAAAGTAAGCGATCCTGCCCGCAAGCCTGTAGCTGAAATCCTCTTTTAACATTGAGAAGTTCGAACCTGAAATAATGAGTTTCGTGTCTTTTTCCAGATCATATATCCTTTTCAGGGTATTCTCCCACTTATCTACCTCCTGGACTTCATCAATAAAAACAAAAATCTTGCCTTCAGGATTTATAAGTTCCCTGTAACTTTTTATTGCATCGTCGATCAGGTTCTCCTTTTGAACCCTGTCGTCATCACATTTGACAAAAAGAATGTTTTTTGGCGGGATTTTCGAACTTAACCGGCTTATAAGAATACTCATTAAGGTCGTCTTGCCTGACCTCCTGACACCGATAAATCCTAAAATTTCTTTTCTTTTAAGCCATTGTTCGATGTCTTTTAGCAGTTCGCGTTCGATCAGCTTTGATCCTGCTTCCTTATTCCAGTGGGGATTCCATTCAACCAGTATCTCTTTGTTCATATGATTCTATTATGGTCGAATTAAGTATATAAATTACTCGATTACAATCGAGTGTATCCCGGCGCCGGGATGATAAAGATAGGAGCGCCGACGAGGAGTGAGTGGAATGCGAAGTATAATCATTTGCTGAGGATCGAGGGGGGGGTGGGGAAGGAGGGGAGGTTTGGGGGGATTTGATTTTGAGATTTCAATATGTAAACTGCTACCGCGCTAAGCGCGGGCGTACCGGGTGGAGGGCGCTCTTCCCCGTCTTGGCTCATATACAATAATTGACTGTCAGTATTGGGAGATGGATTTTTATGAGAGTGGACAACACCCTTATTAATTATATTATGGAATACCGCCCACCTTTCCCAAGGCATTGTTGGCTGCTGTGTTTTCTTCATTCCATTCAATCGCTCTGTCTGTAAATGGCATAATACTTGTCTCTGTGTCTATGCCGAGTTCAATAAACAGGTTTTCAAAAAATGTTTTTAATTTTTTAATGGATACTTCTTTGCTTCTTTCAGTTTCGGTTAAATAGAAATTTTTAGTCTTGCTAATGATTTTCGTGTAAATTTTTTCAAATTCATCCACAAGATTGGAGGATGCTTTCTGGTTCAACAAACTCGCAAATTTAAAGTCTTGTTGATTCCTCTGATAATGATAAAGAAGAGCTGTCCTGTACACAAATGCCTTTACAATTGGCTTATTGAATACAGACCATGTTTGTTCATTGTCATGTGTGGGTGATTTTAAATAATTAGTCAAACCAGTTTTAGCAGCCTTGAATAAATTATAACATAGGATAATGTCCCGTGGATATTTTTGAATTTCTTTTGTGAAAATAATATCGTGATTTTGTTTATTAACAAAAATTTCAGACGGTTTTGCTGCCCACTGATAATTACCCTGATAAAGTGCGATTATTTGCCCAAGTATTTCTATAGGAATAAAAGTATTGTTGGTCTTAGAATAGTTTTTAGCGATGTCAACCTTATTCAAAAGTTTAAATTTCCCTTTTTGTCTTTCGTATAGAATTTCGCAATTCAAAACTGAATATTCTATTTCTATATGTACGGGGTCATTTGAAAATAATTGCCAGTTATCAATCGGGTTTTGTCTGTTGTTGCAGTTTGTTATTTCCTTTAATTCTTCATCGGTTGTCCCTATTACGACTTTTGTTAAAACATTTATTTGTTTAAATTTTTCTATTGCATTAATATTTTTATCGTTTTCAAGTTCCCTTAAAAAATGGTCGGCAATAGTGATTGTTTGACAGCCATTAATAATATAAGGGGTTTCAAGTTCAATTTCTGTTGCCGAATCAGAAGAATTGGTTGTAGCAGAAATAGTAATACCAACGTGATAAAAAGGAAATATATCCGCACTCAACTCCCCACAGCAAATTTGATGTAATGTATTCCCCATTGGAGTAACAACTCGGTTTTTAGCATCTTTATAGTCATAGAGAGATAAGCGAATGTTTTTATGAAATAAAATATCGCCACGTTGTCTATAAAGTTGAACCAAGCTGTAAATAGGAATAAATGTTATTTCAAGATATGATTTGTCCCTAAGTTTAATTACTGAACTTTCGAGCTTTTTAATCAAGTACTTTTTAGTAGAAATCGCAATTGCCTTTTCAAAATTGTATTCTTGTGCTTCGAGGGATATTTTTCCACTACGTTCACAGATAGTGCTAAATAATCTTGAATTTCGTATTTGTTTCTCAGTCTCGTCCCATTCGAGGTCATCAATCAGATCGTTTTCATTTAATGGGGAAAGAAGAATGAATGATATTCTTTTTAAATCATCAGTTTTATTTGTAAGTTCGATATATAGGTTGTAAATAGCTTTATTTGTTGGGACTTTGTCAATTTCCTTTTCGATAATTATTCTTTCCAAAAAATTCAATGCTGTAAGCAGATCTTTAAGTCCTTTTAGCACATATCCTTTGTTGTCAAAACTGAGTTTGCTTTGATAAATAAATAGATGATTGGTCTTTATATTGTAATACCAACAGTCTATTCCAAAGTCATTGCTACCTAAAGAACTTTGGTCAAGCGCAGTATCCTTGTCTATAAGGTGCGTGTTCATCAAGTGGATTGTCGTTACAACATTTTCTTCTGTTGCGTCAAGTGCGTGACGGACTTTAAAATCCTTGATTAGTTTTAAATTGTTTTCTTTCATTGTCGTTTTAAAACATAGCAGCCAACTTCTTCATATCCGACTCATTCGCATATCCTAATATTCTTACAGTGTATTAGCTTTATGCTCTTGATGAAAATAAAACTTTATAATTAACCATAAACCCATACGCTTAGCCCTTCCCAAGGGCTATTCTTGCATGGTCGGGTGCGCCTGCGGAGCGTACGTTGATGGATGTTGTCGCAACGATCCCCAGGCAACCGCACTACGTGAACAGCTTCAAACCCAAGATGAACCAAAAGGCGCGGCTCAGTTCAGTTCCGCCCCCATGCTTCGGGGCGCGCCGGAAGCATATAAATCCCTCAACATCCATCTAACAAAACACTAAATAATCCTCGACAATCATCGAAACATATATAAACTCCCCCGCCAGAAACAATCTATCATGCTCGATCAATCCATCCGCTCATGGAACCCGTGGTGGGCGCAAAAGATGCCTCCCTCCCTCACAGGCATCAGGAGGACATCACAGAGGACATCATCAAAAGCCTCGTCACACCCCACATAAAGGACATAACAGGTGTCAGGCGGTGCGGCAAGACCACCATTCTCTATCAGGTGGCAGAGCATCTGACATCCCGGGGAGTGCGGGCAAAAGACATAATCTTCCTGAACTTCGATGACCCCTCGATAAATGCCGCCTCATTTCCCGATCTCCAGAAAGAGATATTCAAAATAAACCCTGACATATCCCACATATTCCTTGATGAGATACAGCAAAAAACAGGATGGGAACGCTGGGTAAGAACGCTTTACGATACAAAAAAATTCCAGAGGATATTCATTTCAGGCTCCTCTGCAAGCCTGCTTTCCCAGGATATGGGAAGAGTACTGACAGGCAGGCATATAACCTTTGGCGCCGCGCCTTTTTCTTTCAGGGAATATCTCCGGAAAAGAGGATGGGAGGATTTCGCGCCTGAATATCTCGCTTATAATAAGGACAAACTCCTGCATTACTTAGCCGCTTATCTTGAAACCGGAGGCTTTCCTGAAACAGTGGAGCTTGACGATTTCGGACGCAAACAGGTGCTCACCTCGCTTTACAACGACATTCTTGCAAGGGATATTTCCTCAAGGTACGGCGCATCCTATGAGATTTCCGACAAAATATGCCGGTTCATGCTCACAAATCCGGGTGCGTCTTATTCAAGCAACAGCATAGCGCAGGCTACCGGCACTGCGGTGGAGACCGCTGAAAAATATATCAATTACCTGAAAGAATCCCTGCTGATATACGACCTTCCCATTTTTTCTTTCAAATTGAAGATGCAGTTCAAGCAGAACAAAAAGACATACCCTGTGGACACAGGTATCAGGAATGCCGTATGTTTGCGTTTCTCCAACGACACTGGCAGGCTTGCAGAAACCATCGTTTTCCTTGAGATCAGGCTGCGGAATCTTGAAGTTTACTACTGGAAGAGCAAGGATGGTTATGAAGTTGACTTTGTGGTGAAAGCCGGGCAAAAGCTCACAGAACTTATCCAGGTGGCATGGGATGTAAGGGATGAAGCTACGCAGAGGCGCGAAGAACGCGCGCTCTGGTGCGCTATGAAGGAACTTGATGTTGATTCGGGAGTAATTCTGACAGAAGATGAGGAGAGAACTCTTGAAGAAAACGGGAAAACCATAAGATACATGCCGATATGGAAGTGGCTTCTCATCCCGGTTAAAGACATACTATGAGGCGCTTTGTGGGGATTTGATTTTGAGATTTCAATAAGTCACAGACATATTTGACTGCTATGGAATTTGAAGAAACGGAACCGCAGATAAACGCAGATGAACGCAGATTTGCTGCATTGTATCTGCGTTATTCTTGCTCTGAATCCCAATGCAAAGCCATAATTGAAAGCGCTCTCCAGAGGCGCTTTTATCCGCGATTTCAAATTATAAATCGTTTCATGGTTAAATATTGGCGCCAGGAATTTAATATTTAATGTGTAATAAATATGTAGCGCATTGCTCTTTAAAGAACGCAAAACCCGTTTGTCTTTTGAAAATATATTTGCGCGCCGCAATTGGATTTTACATAAATCTGCGTTTATCTGCGTTCATCTGCGGTTTCAAAATCCGAAATCTGGTTGATGTTGCTGAAGCATCGGCGCCAATAATTTAATATTAAAAAAGTGATATATATGTGGCGCTTTACACCGCTAAGGGCGCAAAGAACGCAAAGCTGAGGCACATTTTGATAACATATTAATGCGCCGATTAGCAGCTTCATGTTATCCACGGCTGTCCGAGCATCTGGAATGGTGCAATACTGCTGCCCACCCTCCCGCACTAAGGACGCCGTCCGCGTGCAGGCGGATGCGGGATTTGCCCACACCCTCTGGGCGGCGTGCTCAGGGCGGTGCACGTCTTGGCTAATATACAATAATTGACCTTAAATATTGGGAGATGTATTTTTGTATAACAACATTAAAACCACTTAAAAATTTCTGGTTCTAAAGTTTCGTCAATCCATATTTTTAATTCATTCGTCCAATCGATAGATACTTCTTCCATTTTTAATTGAAAATGTATCAAGCTTACTTAAATTTTTCCCATTATGTATGTCTACAAATGTAAAATCGAAGGTAATGAAATGTTAAATTCAAATCAATTATTAATTGAGACTGGCTGGAATGAGGACAGGCTAAATAATGCAATTCAGTATTTGGTTGAAAGTGTGTTTGTTAAGGGTAATATATTAAAAGGGGTTGGTTCAACAAAAGTTCAAGCAGCTATTATTAGTGATATAACTCCTTCAGGTATTAATATAGTTGAAAAACAACCAGAATTTAAACAGAATTTTGGATTTACCGTAAATCTTGGTGTTTTACAAATTAATTGGGGAATGCAAGAATCTTAATGTATAAACGTAACTACAATCGACCATAACCCCGTACATGCGCTTAACCCCTCCCGAAAGGCTATTTTGCGCGGTCGGGCGCACATTCGCAGCGATACGTTGCCCTTGCAGAGCGCCCTTGATGGATGTTGTCGCAACGAACCTCGGGCAACCGTTCTACGTGAGCAACTTCAAACACGGGATGAACCAATAGTCGCGACTCTGCGCAGTTCGGAGGGTCGAGGAGGAACTGGGGAAAGCGGGAAGGTTTAGGGGGATTTGATATAGGGATTTCGATAAGTCCGCTGGTTCTCGATTTCAGCGCTTAATCCAGGCGCAGAATTACGATAGCTTAGAAGAAGCAGCTAACATATAGTGTACGCTATAACCTATTATACAAGGCTATAGTAACTTATAAATATACTCAAAACAAGAACTATACTATCATGGCTACAACGATCCAGATAAAAGAAGATATAAAATCAACATTAACGCAAATGAAACTCTTTGAACGGGAGACTTATAACGATGTTTTAGAGAGACTCATTGAAGACGTTCAAGAACTCAATGAAGAAACAAAAAAAGAGATAGAGTCCGCAATAAAAGAGATCAAAAGCGGTAAATATGTGACCCATGAAAAGCTTGCCAGAGAAATGGGATTTTGATGAAATTCCAGATAATCTGGTCAGAGTCGGCAGCACGTGAACTTAAAAAATTAGATAGAACTGTAGCAAAACGTATTTTTAAAAAAGTTTCACAACTTTGTGAAAATCCATATCATTTTGATGTGACTAAAATGGTAGGGGAGCCATATTTTCGGCTGCGCGTTGGTGATTATCGTGTCGTTTTTGATATACAGAATGACCTGCTTCGAATCCTTGTTCTAAAAGTAGGTCATCGAAAGAATATCTATAAAAAATAAGAAATATGATCATATCACAAACCCTGTCTCACTCTTTGGCTTTGCCTTTATAAGTATAAAGTTCCTCATCTTCGAAGGCAGCACATTAGCCACTTCTTTCATAGTTACCCCTTCAACGAACTTGATGTTCTCGATCATCTCGTGGTACTCTTCATAAGGCAGTTTCACCCGCGCCCCGTTCATCTGAAGCGTGATTGGAAGTGGATGCAGGCTGTCTATGATCTCCTGCACCTGGTCTTCTATCTCTTTCTTGATGCGCACCGGAGCTACTGAAGGGGGGTCTTTGGCTAATTCTTTTCGCATATTATCAAGAACTTCGCCTATCACGTCAGCAAGTTTATCAAGAGTGCGCAGTTCCTCAGAATGGCGCAAATGATGAAGTATCCTGCCAAAACTTCCCACATACGCTGTGGCGTTGGGAACGTCCTCTGTCCGCAGTTCTGGAGCGCCTGTGACCACGATCGGTATTTCTATCCCATCATAAAGTTTCTTTGATTTTTCTATTATGCAATGCTCGTAGTTCCCCAGGATGAACACAGCAAGATCATGCTCGTTTATAAGGTCGCGCTCGTAAGCGCTCAACTGGCATATCCTTTTTCCCACACCGCGCGCAAGTCCCACCATGTTGGTTTTCGCGCCTCTTTTCCTTAAGAATTCGGCGACATCGCAGTCAAGGTGCGGCAGGTGATGGTAGGCAAGTGTCGGCGCAACCGTGGCTATCTCAGTACCTGTAAGAGGCGCTCGGGTCATCTTTCCAAGAAGATTTGCCGCTTTTGCTTCCACTATCGCCATATCATCTATCGGAACAAGCATCAGCAGCACTACTTCAGTCTGCATTACGTTCTTCTGGAGAATGTAGCCGCCGAGGTCTTCCACCAGTTCCACCATCTGACCATGCTTGTACACGCCCCCGGTATACATTACAGGTTCAAACATCTTCTTCACTCCTGAGCGATTCAAGCATATCCTTTCCCCGCTGTATCCATTCAGGTTTTAGCGTATCCTCGGAAGCAACGAACATCACATGCGAGGCGGAAAGCTCATGTTTTCGCACCCTGAAACCTTCAGGGATTATTCGAAGGGCAATAGCGTCTATGAGCCTGTCAAGGACTTCCTGCCTCGGCTCATCGATCACAAATTCCTTCATGCCATCAAGTTCTTTTAAAGGATCGACCTTTACTATTATGATTTTTTTGTCGCGCTGTTCTATATTTTCCTTTCCATATTTTTCCCAGAGCTTATTGAGAAGCTTGATCGTGAACGCTTCTCTTTGCAGTTCTATCTTAACTTCATCCTTCCCCAGAGTCCCCATATCGACTTTTGCAAAGTCCTTAAGCCTTATCGCCGGGGTGGTAAGGCGAAGAAGCGCTGTGAATATGAAAACAGGCTGTACAGGATCAACATATACTTTCATTCTTCCTATCACCCTGTTAAGCGAGAGGTCTGCTAAAACGTCCTGTATCAATGTCTTTGTTGTTTTTGCACCGACCGCATCAGGCGATTCCACGATAAATGTCTCAAGCTGTTCCATCTTTCCCTCTTACTTCGTGATAAATCCGGACACAAGCAGTGCCGCTCCCACCGCGCCTATGAACTGCGCGTTTTCAGGAACTATGACCTTCACTTTGAGCAGTTCTTCCACCGCCCTGGGCAACCCTTCGATCAGCGACGTCCCGCCGCACATTATTACAGGTTCTTTTACATCTATTTCCTGAAGCTGCTGCTCGAACAACTGTTCTGCAACGCTGTGACAGGCTGCAGCAGCCACATCTTCAGGCGTGCTCCCGGCCGCAAGTGAATTTACCAGTGACTGGATGCCAAAAACAATGCAGTAGCTGTTCATTTTGACGTTTTCCTGTCGGCCTTTCATCGCAAGAGCGCCAAGTTCAGTGATGTCCACACCCAGCCTCTTGGCTGTCATTTCAAGGAACCTGCCCGATGCGCCCGCGCAGATCCCGCCCATAGTGAACATTCCCGGAATGCCGTCCATGACCGATATAGCCTTATTGTCCATACCTCCGATATCAAGTACAGTGGCTGGTCCTTTCTGTTTATCGGCAAGGTAAACCGCGCCCTTGGAGTTGACAGTGATTTCTTCCTGTATAAGGTCAGCCTTCATATGCTCACCAACGAGGAACCTGCCGTAACCAGTAGTCCCGATAGCCTGGATCTCTTCGCGCTTTACTCCGGCTTCTTTAAGGGCGGCATTGAATGCTTCATCCGCGCTCTCAAGCACTTTTATTGTGGGCACCCAGCCTTTGCCGATTATCCTGTTGTCTTTCATGATAACCGCCTTTGTGGTAGTGGAGCCGGAATCGATGCCTGCGGTCAGACCGCTCTGCTTTTCCCGGGCAAGAAGGCTCTTCCTCCGTGCCGTGGTAGTGAGCGCTTCCATCCTTGTGAGAAGCGTACCAGCCGTTGTTCTTTCAGTGAATGAATAACTTATTACAGGAATGCCTGTTTTTTCATGTATGTACCGGCGCACCTCGCTCCTTACGATAGCAGCTTCCGCGCACCTGAAGCACGTTGCAACGAACACTGCGTCCACATGCACCCTGCCGGTAACGATGGATTTTGCCCGCGCCATCAGCAGTTTCAGGTCGGAACTTGCTACCTTGAGCCCGAATTCCTCTTCTATATCCTCGATATCCTTGATATCCACTTCAGGATATACAATGACCGCGTTGACCTGTTTTGCTGCGGAATCAATTTCAACCTGTATGCCGCTGTACTCGGCGCCGCATGAAAGCTGTGCTATCCTGACCAGGTTTTCAGACGAGTTCATTTCTTTTCCTCCTGCGAGCCACGTGATTTCAGGAATTGCGATATCTTGTAAACGAATTCCTTAGCCTCTTCTTCGCTCGATGGATAATCCAGAACGAGCATCGGGACCTTCTTTGAACGGATAAGGAAGTTGACAAGTTCATTCGTCCTTGCGCACCCCATGCACCCGAATGAAACAACAGGTTCGCGCACAATGATGGCTGCTTCGGCTTTTGAGATCAAAGGACCGAACAATGACATCCTTCCTCTCACGCCGGATGGCACTTCCACGGCTGCGTACTTAAGTCCAATCTTTGGATCCTCAGGCGTGATGTTAAGAGGGGGGGAATCAAGTCCAGGTGTATTTACTCTTTTTGATATCTCCTGCATCAATGCAAGCGGCTCATGCCCGAACCTTTCGACAAGGTCAGAAAGGATGAGACTGTTGGTCGGATATATGAAAACTTTCATTATGATACCTCTGCTTTCTCTATTATCTCTTTAAGCTTTTCCACATCGAGTTTTTTCTTTATCTGCTTTATTGGGGGAATTTCGCCTCTATCCAGAGCCCTTAAAGCTTCTGCAATTTTCGGCAGGAGCCTTTCTTCGGTCTCAAGCATATGGAATCCCGGTCTTGCGCCACCCCGTCTTGTGGCTCTGCATCTGTTAGGTTCACCAGGCGCGAACCCCCTTTCTTTTATGAATATACCGTATGGGTCCATTTTACGTGTTTCAGAAAGGAGCTTATCCACCTCAGCGCGTTCGCCGCTTACCATCACACCAAAACAGGTTTCCTTTATCATTACGTCTGCATTGGATTCATAAAGTTTAATAACGACATCGCTTGGGAGCAATTTTGAAGAATTTATGACTATCATTTTTGTTATTTTGTCCATTATGAGACCTCTCTTATGTAAACGATGTCTCCCGCCTTTATCCCTTTAAGTCTCTCAGGATTGATCACCTTTCCTATGATGTTAGTACATTCGAATTTCTCACCTGTCGGACCGTACTTCGCATCGTCGATAAGCTTCACTCCTATCATACCATAGCGTTTAGCCGCCTGATTGGTAACTGCTATCTCCCCTGCTTTGACCTCTTTTCTGGGGACATTCTCAGGGTTTATCTCTTTATAAGCTTCTGCCTCTTTCTCTGACCTGAAGAGGTATGTATTCTCATAAGTATAGATTACTGGAAGGGGACCCAGCGGCAGGTCTTTCAGGCCCAGCGAATGCCTGAAAAAATCAAGAGTTTTTGGAGCCAGGTCATCATAGAACCTGACATCGATTATTTTATCTGATCTCACGCCAAGCCCTGAAGTTCCGCCGTGATGTAAAATTTCGACAGTTGTTTTGGGGTTCTGCTCAACTATGATGGCATCGTCGCCAGTATATCCCATTTTTTCGAGTTTCAAGCCTCGCGCATCCAGTATTTTTTCAGCCTGAGCAAAACCCATTCCAAGGATCATGACCCTCTCAGGATTGGAAATGACCGCAAGCCTGCTTCCAGCCTGCGCTATCCTGATAAGTTCAATACCTTCTGTTACATGCCCGACCACGCTGTGCACAGCGCTTGATGTTCTATCCGCCTTGTAGATATATATCCGCCCGTTCCCTACGCCGTCTGTGCGGGCTGCCACAGTTCCTTCTGAGCGGGCTTGCCAGTGTTCATAAGGACATCCTTCACCTTTAAGCAAATCATCGGATATAAATGAGTTCGAAAAGGTATCGGCATTGAACGTCTTTTTCCTGATAAGGGCAAGGAAATGCTCTGCGCCTTCGGGAGATTCGTTGACAAGATCTACCTTGAAATATGTGAAGATCCTCATGCCGTCTTCGAGTTTTGTTGAGAGATCAACAGTGGATATCTTGTCGAGAAGGGTTTCCCACTTTATCACGGGTTCGATCTTTAAAATGGTATCTCCCTGTTTAAGTCCTGCGAAAACACTTTTACCGCTTATGATCTTTCCAACCACTGCATCCCTGGGGCTTCCGTAATCCGATATATGTTTATCTTTTGAGAACATGAGATAGGTGTTTTTCGCATCATATCCACCTGTCCCGAAAAAAACATCGTAACGATTGAATTTTTTTTCAACCCTTTCAGGAATTACATCAGTTTCCACAGGACCAAAAGCTATTGAATTAAAGGTATCCCAGTGCGCTCTGATATTTATGAGATCCTGCTTGAACCGCATCCATAGACCGTGTTCCCCGGTAAGTTCTATCCTGAACTCGCCTTTTGTCGTAAGGATCTTGTATTCCGAAGTCGTCTCTTCCTTTTTAGTACCTGCTTTTAAGATGCCTATTGTTGTTCCGGGAATATGGAACGCTTTTGCAAGTTCAAGAGCATCTTTCAGGACGGCTCCGTCATTTACTTCTAATTTCTGCCCATTGACCTCTATCAGTATCACGTAACACCTGTATCGGTTATTTCAATTCCTTGACTATCCCTTCCAGGGTTTCTTCCCGCTCTTTCTCGGAAAGTTTGGATAAAACAGCGTCTGTTTCTCCAATATCAACTATCTTGCCAAGTCTCATCAATGCAGCCCTGTCGCACACCTGGGATACAAAGTCCATATCATGTGAAACTATGATAAATGTCTCACCAAGTTCTTTCCTGGCATGCAGGATAGATTTTGCTACTTCGATCTTTGTCACCGGGTCCATGGTCCCTGTCGGTTCGTCAAAAACAAGTATCCTCGGTTCTTTTATGAGAACCTGCGCCATCGCGACCCTGTGCCGTTCCCCCTCGCTCAGTTCATCTGGCATCTTGGCAAGGACATCTTCCGCTTTTTTTTCTGTGAAACCTGCTGTCATCAGGGTCTGGACAGCCTTCCTCTCTCCAAGTTCCATGGGCAGGTCAAGCCCTATGGACTCAGTAAGATTATCAATAACATTCCTGTGAGGATAAAGGCTGTATTCCTGATGGAGTATGCCAATATATTTAGTGGCTCTTCCTTTCTTGTCGGGTCCCAGCTGCTTGAGATCTATCCACTCATCACCTATCCTGACCTCAATAGTGCCTGAAGTGGGTACTAGCAGTCCGGATAAGATCTTGGATGTTGTGGTCTTTCCAGCCCCGCTCACGCCGATCAATCCAAATATTTCTCCTTCGTTCACATCAAAACTTATGTCATTGACAGCCCTGACTATACCCCGGTCAAGCGAGAAATAGGTCATTTTAAGTTCACGCGCGCGGATCACTGGTTTTCCGATCTCGACTTTTTCCTGCTCTCCCATCTCTCCCACTTCTTTCATGAAAGCAGCGGATACCTGATGCGGGTCGCCGATCATTACTATCTTCCCTTCATCAAGCCAGAGCGCCCGGTGTGAAAGCTCTTCTATGACCTTTGGCCAGTGGGAAGTAATAATAAGTGACATCTTGAAATTCTTAGTGGCATCAAGGATGGTCTCGTGCACGATCTCGGCTGTCTTGGGGTCAAGCGTCCCTGTCGGTTCGTCTGCCAGCAAAAGTATAGGGTTTTTCACAAGCTGTCTGGCAAGGACAACGCGCTGTTTCTCGCCCCCTGAAAGTTCTCTTGCAATGTGCATCATCCTGTTTGAAAGATTGACCTGGTCAAGCAGGTCTGCCGCTTTGTTTATCGCGTTCGGCCCCATTTCTCCGATTTCCTGTAGCGCGTTCATGACGTTCACAATGACCCTTTCATCTCCGTACAGGGCAAACGTCCTCTGTAGCATGATGGCTATCCTTCTTGTTGTGTCCCTCCTCGCTGGGTCATGGATATCCAGTTTTACGAAATCAGCTTCGAATTTCTCGAACTTTGAATTGCATTTCGGGCAATTCGTGCCCACAAGGCTCGGGCGGTCTACCAATCCGCATTTATTGCATCTGGAGAGGTGATATATTACGCTTCCCGATACATCGTCAAAAGCTTCTACGCCTCTCAGTATGTGCATCAGGATGGATTTACCTGCACTGCTTTTTCCCAGTATCCCGAGAATTTCTCCCTCTTTGATTTCCAGGTTTATGTTTTTGAGTACATCTTCTCCATCAAAGCCGACACGAAGATCTTTAATTTCGATAAATAGCGTCATGTTATATTCTCCAGGGGGTTAATTATGTGAACTCATTAATCCGCATTAGTATAAATTTTTGCATTTGATGCAAACCATCATTTCTGATGGTATACGTGGTTTGTTTTAGCTGCGGCGGATTAAAATAGACAAGGCAGTACATAAATATAACGATAATACATTACAGTATAAACAAAATAACATCAGAATTATTTACACATGAAAGGAACAAATCCTTTATATTCCAGATATCAATTAAGGGCTTGAGGTATAATATTGGATATTATTGGCGGACCGGCTTCACAGTTGCTTGCAGGAAGAGTATCAGAAATATTGAAAGATAACCTGCTGGTAAGCGAATTCAGGAAATTCCCTGATGGTGAGCTATACACTCGCATCATGGATAGAACTTCAGGCGGCGACGTGACGATCATCCAGAGCACTGTTACAGATTCAGATTTTGTTTCACTGCTGCAGCTTATTGACGCATGTCGCGATGCTGCCAGGATCAATGTGGTCATTCCCTACATGGGTTATGCGCGGCAGGATAAGCAGTTCAAACCTGGTGAGCCTGTAAGCGCCCGCGCGATCGCAGGGGCGATAAAAGCAGATACCGTGTATACCATCAATATCCACGATGAGAGCATCCTTGAACATTTTGACGCGAAAGCGGTAAATCTTGATGCTGCGGCTGTCATTGGAAAATATATAAAGAACATGAACCTTAAGGATCCGCTGATCATTTCTCCGGACGACGGCGCCATCGGTCTTGCCCGGAACGCCTCAAATGACCTGGGTATAGATTACGATTTCCTTGAGAAGACACGGTTGAGCGGCGAGACCGTTTCAATAAAGCCCAAGACGGTGGCTGTGAAGGGCAGGGACGTGATAATCCTGGATGATATTATCTCGACCGGCGGAACGATGGCTGAGACCATTACATTGCTGAGAAGCCAGGGAGCGCATGATGTTTACACAGCCTGCGTGCATCCGGTGCTTTCCAATAATGCGGTATTGAAATTATTCAGGGCAGGGGTGAAGGGGATAATTGCTACTGATACAATAGATAAAGGTGTAAGCGTGGTGAGCGTTGCGCCAGTAATAGCGAAAGCCATAGGTAATTAGGGTCTTTTTATTATTATCCGAAAGACTAAAAATACTAAAGCGACAATAATATATCAATGATATCTATCGGGGTCGTGATCAGAGGAAAATACGGGCGCCGCCTCATAGAGAACATAAAAAACAATTCTGATCACAGAGTATCTTCTATTGAACTCCCCGAGTCGCTTCCTGAGTTCATCGAATACCCCCATGAGCTTATCGAACGTCTGAACCCCGACAAAAAAGTGTTTTCCAGCGACCTTGTAATAGCTTACACGCTTCATCCGGACATAACGCCTGAGATCGTCAGACTCGCAGGTGAGAGCGGCTCGCGCGCGGTCATGATCGCAGGCGGGATGTCCAGGGCTGGCGGGCTGGAGGAACTGGAGAGTTTATCTTTGAAATATGACATGCACATAGAAGTGAATGAGATATGCTGCGAAATAGAAAAATGCGGGGACGCCGTGGTGGACGAGTTCGCATCCTGTTTTGGAAGACCGCAGGTAAGGATTATAAAAAAAGACGGGCTCATCTCAAAGGTCGAAGTGATCCGCGGCGCACCGTGCGGGAGCACGCAGCATATGGCAAAAGGTCTTGTCGGGTCAAACGTGAAAGATGCACCGGCAAGGGCAGGGCTCCTCGTGCAGCAATACCCGTGCAGGGCACAGAGGGGCATAAGAGGCGGAATACATAAGGCTGCACAGTTACATAAAAAAGCAGTAGAAAACGCACTGAGGGATTGAAAGATGAAAGGATCGGTATATGAACAGGCGCTTGAGTTCCATGAATCGCACAGGGGAAAAATAGAGATCAAAAGCAAGGTCAGGGTAAAGACAAAAGAAGACATGAGCCTGGCGTATACGCCGGGCGTGGCTGAACCATGCCTCAGGATCCACGCAAATAAGGAGGATGTCTACCGCTATACTTCAAAAGGCAATTTCGTGGCTGTAGTTAGCGACGGAACAAGCGTGCTCGGACTGGGCGATATCGGCGCTTACGCCGCTATGCCTGTCATGGAAGGAAAAGCCCTGCTGTTCAAGTTATTCGCCGGGGTTGATGCTTTCCCCATCTGCCTTGATACAAAGGTTATTGATGAACTCGTTAGCGCCGTAAAGTGCATCTCTCCCTCCTTCGGAGGCATCAACCTCGAGGATATAGGAGCGCCGAGATGCTTTGAGATAGAAGAGCGCCTGAAAAAGCTCCTTGATATCCCGGTGTTCCATGACGACCAGCACGGCGCCGCCACTGTAGCGCTTGCAGGGCTTATCAATGCCCTTAAAGTCGCAGGAAAGAAGTTCAGTAAAATAAAGGTAGTCATCAGCGGAGCCGGCGCCGCCGGCACAGCCACTGCAAAACTCCTTCTCGATAGAGGAGCGGGCGATGTCATTGTGACGGACACGGCTGGCATAATATACAAAGGCAGGGAAGGGATGAACCCATATAAGAAAGAACTTGCAGAACATACCAACAAGAAACGCATCTCAGGCACACTGGGTGATGCCATGAAAGGAGCGGATGTTTTTATCGGATTGTCCGTTGGCGGGATAGTATCTGAGAAAATGGTGCGCTCCATGGCAGACGACGCTATCGTATTCCCGCTTGCTAATCCCACACCAGAGATAATGCCTGAGAAGGCAAAGAGAGCAGGCGCACGCATCGTGGGGACAGGGCGCTCGGACTGTATCAACCAGATAAACAACTCACTGGGATTTCCCGGCATATTCAGGGGTGCGCTGGATACCAGGGCAAAGGACATAAACGAGGAAATGAAACTTGCGGCGGCAAATGCCCTGGCAGCGCTCGTGGATGAACCTGCCGAAGATATGATCATACCAAGCATTTTTAATCCTGAGGTTGCGCCATCAGTGGCAAGAGCGGTCGCAAAGGCTGCCATGGATAGCCATGTGGCAGGGCTTCACATTGATCCTGAGGATGTAGCCAGGCGCACAAGAGAACTTGTCCGCAAACAATGATATACATAGAACATTATAATTATATAAAGAGATATTTGTGGTTAGCAAGAAAACCAAAACGAAGCGGCATGGTTCGGGGAAGCAGTACAGGATACTCTTTGAAAGCAACCCGCAACCCATGTGGGTCTACGACCTTGGAACGCTCTCTTTCCTCGCTGTGAACGACGCAGCTATCTATCATTATGGCTTCTGCCATCGGCACAGAGGAAAACCGGCGCTGTGCAAAAGAGGAACTGAAACAGTCCGAGGAAAAATACCGCTCATTGATAGAGAGTATCCAGGACGGGATATTCATCATCCAGGACGGTAAGATCCAGTATGTAAATGAAGCTCTTGCAAGGATGGGCGGGTATAAGGTCATGGAAATGATCGGAAAAAAATTCATCGACATTATCGCCCCGGAGGACAGGGAACTGAGGATATAACAGAACGCAAAGAAGCTGAGGAAAAAATGCAGCGGTCTGAGGAAAAATACCGCACGCTTATAGAGAATATCCAGGACGGCTTATTCGGTCACTGATTATTACCGCATGAGGCTGAAGGGAGAAACCGTCCCGAAGGAGTACGAATTCAACGCAGTCCATAAGAACGGGAAGACAAGGGTCACAGTCAACATTAATGTCGGGCTTACGAATTACCGCGACAGGGTGGCAATTATCGGGACATTAAAGGACATAACGGAGCGTAAGCGTTCAGAAGAGAAACTGCTCCTGTTCCGCAACACGCTTATAATACTTGATAATGTAACTTCAAAGGAGTTCAACGACATAGCGCTCTTTTCAGCATACGGGGCAATACAACTCATGAAAAAAGAGAACCCATATACAGGTAAAAGGGAGAGGGTAATGGACATCATTAAAATGAGGAATACAAAGACCACGGTACAACTCCTTTCGTACAATATAAACTCGAAAGGTATTGATATAAACACTTCTGTTGATATCTGAGTATTAGAAAAACTATTAATACGGATTAGAGTATTTAGGGAATGCCCCACAAGGACATCCGGTTCGCGCCGGTAGTGTAGCGGCTATCACTGAGCGTTGCCAACGCTTAAACTCGGGTTCGATTCCCGACCGGCGCATGTTCTTTTAATAATCTAAAATCTGAGACTGTAAAATAGTTTTGTTTTTTACGTGATATACTGGCCACTAAGGCGCAGAGAACATCGAGAAATAATTGCTCTGCGACTGGCATGAAAAAGGAAGGACCAAACAACGAACTCGTACGAACTCCATACGAACTCACGCTGCCGGAGTTCGTTTCAGTTCGTATAAGTTAGTTGTTTTCTCGATATTTTTTTCAGGTTCATTTATGAACTGCAGTTCATAGCGGACTCTGTGGCTATTTTGCCTTTTTATTGAACAACACCAAAGAATTTTACACCCACTATAATCTCGTTCTTATCTCGTCAGCCCCATACCGGAGCGTCACTACCCTGCTCCTGCCGCGCGAGCCTTTTCCTGTAAAATCCGCATCGATGAGCCTGACAGAGCCGAGTTTGTTCAGCAGCTCATAGAAACGCGTGTATCCAAGGTCAGTCTGCAAATGGAATTTTTCAAAGAGCTCTCCTGAATTTGTTTTCGGTGAGTCCGCTATCAGACCGAGAAGAGCTTTCTCGTCTTCTTTCAGCGTCCGCATCACATACGAAAGGTGGACGAGACGCGAGTTCTCGTATGCCTTATCCACGTCCTCGAGTCCTATTGTCCTGCTGGCGCGGCGTTCAGCGTTCAACCCTGCGCGCTTCAGGAGGTCTATCCCCACGCGCAGGTCGCCCAGAGCTGATGTATGTTCAGTGATCCGCTCAAGTACGTTCTCATCAAGCACGCCTGGATAGAACCCGAGTTTTACGCGGTTGGAGAGGATATCCTTTACCTCGCCAATGGTATACTGCGGGAAGGTGATCTCTTCCGGCAAGAAAACTGATTCCACCTTCGGGTCAAGTATATGCGGCACGCCTGTATCGCTCAGTATCGCAATCACGCCCACGCGCGCTCCGGGGTGGGTCTCATGCGCCCTGAGGAGTGAGTAGAGCACATCGTTCACCTCGTTCTCGTAGAAGAGATAGTTCATGTCGTCAAGCGCTACGAGGAGCACTCTCTCGTTCTCTACAAGGTATTTTGCCACCTCGCCAAACACTTTCTTGAAGGAAGCGCCTGACGAAGGAGGTGCGTATCCGATGAGTTTATGGAAGAGCTGCGAAAAAACCGCATATCTTGTGGAGTAAGCCTGGCAGTTCACAAGCACTGGTATGATCTTTGGCGTGTGCTTCTCTATCTCCTCAAAGACCTTGATTACTGCTGTGGTCTTACCTGTTCCCGGGGCGCCAACGCACAGGCAGTTGAGAGGTCTTCCCCCGCTCAATGCCGGACGCACGCTGTAAAGGAGTGACTGCAACTGCGCATCCCTGTGCAGGAAATGCTCAGGTACGTGGTCAAGTTCGAAAAGCTCGCTGTCTTTGAAAAGGGTCTGGTCCCAGGAGAGAAGGTCTTTCATCGGCAATACTTTCACTTAGCTATAAATAAGACTTTCCGCTTATGTGGGTGTCAAATCTTTTGGTGTTAGAATTCAAAAAACCGCAGATGAACGCAAATTAACGCAGATACGCTATCACAAATCCGCGTTTATCGGCGTTTATCTGCGGTTTCTAATTTTCAAATATTTCATGATAGCTCTCCCAACACCAAACTTTTTGACAGCCCCGAAGTTTAGAAAAATATTTGATAATGATATGAGAAATGCTGGAGTAACAAAAGACGTTTTCATTCACAGTCTCAGGCAAAGCTTTGCCACACATCTATTAGAAAGCGGGGTAGATTTAAGATAGATAGAGGAGCTATTGGGGCATAAGAGCAGTAAAACTACAGAAATTTATACCCATTTGAGCAATAGCAAATAAAGATTTGAGCAGGATTCTGAGTCAAGTGGATTTAATCTTAATAAAGTAGGCAAGAAATGATTATGACATGTCCAAA
The DNA here is from genome assembly GCA_043729865.1 of Methanobacteriota archaeon. Lineage (GTDB taxonomy): Archaea > Halobacteriota > Methanosarcinia > Methanosarcinales > Methanoperedenaceae > Methanoperedens. The sequence continues at coordinate 2,327 of JAYTKX010000149.1, read as the reverse complement.
GGAAGGTATTGACGAACATAAGATGCAAGGACTACTGGTCAGAGTCGGTATCGACCAAACTTATGGCGGTTGGAATGCACCTTGCCGTGAGGACGGAGCTTTTTGCTATATTCCAATGCAACCACTTGATTCAGAAAAATTCGATCAAGGATTTGAGACAACATATGATGAATTCGAGCAAGATTATCAACGTTTTGCAGGAGCAGAATCTCATTTTCCAAAAAGGTTGCATCAGAAAACCTGCCATCTCGATCCCGATTTTAGGTTCGTGACTGAAAGCGATAGATTTTCATGTTCGAATATAGCGATGGACTTACCCAAATTTTTTCTGAGTTATTGAAAAACAAATATTTATTAAGTTCACATCCATATATATAATAAATATGAGAATCAAATTTTTAATCTTTTTATTATTTATTCTAATCCTCGGATGCATAGAGTTGAAAAAAACTCCTGATATTAATGAGACAAAAACTGCTACACCTCAGCCATCATCTATTATAGCTGAACAAAAATTACCAACTCTTAATGAGACTAGAATAAACATTACATTCGAAACATGGTCGAGGGGTTATTGGTCTAACTCATCTTATTATCAAACCTATTTTAGAATAATTACTAATTATAGCGCTTGGATTGCGTTCTTAGATGAGCAGCGATATCCTGGGGGGTTAGAAGGTGAACTATCTGGATATAATAGGTTACAACATAAAATAGAGCCTGGTGATTTCAGCAATTATTTTATTATAGCTGCTATGATGGGACATCGAAGTAAACAGGAACCTGAAATCGAAATAAAAACTATTAGTAGAGATGATGTAGTAAATGTTACTGTTCGTATGTATGAATCTAATATTGGAGCTTTGGTTGAAAGTGCACCATATCATATAGTTATAGTCAAAAGAGAAGTGCTGCCTAGAGGGAATTCAACATTTAATTTTATAGATACTGAAGGCGAGAGGCTTGGAAAACTGGAGATAAAAAAATAAGAAGCCTGCCTTGACTAATGAAATGCGAAGGGAAATAGCGAAAATAATCAGAAGATGAGCAAACATATGAGAAACAGGAGGTGTTGCGATATCATTTAAACTCGTTTCAGGATTTGAACCTAAAGGAGATCAGGTTCAGGCAATAGAAAAGCTCGCTCAGGGAATGGACGGGGGTATGAAGCGCCAGACACTGCTCGGTGTGACCGGCTCAGGCAAGACCTTCACTGTGGCGAACGTGATACAGAAGATACAGCGACCAACGCTTGTGATCTCACACAATAAGACGCTTGCTGCGCAGTTATATTCAGAATTCAAGGCATTCTTCCCTGAAAATGCGGTGGAGTATTTCGTGAGCTACTACGACTACTACCAGCCTGAAGCGTATATCCCACAAACGGATACATACATCGAAAAAGACGCATCCATAAACAAGGAAATAAACAGGATGCGCCTCTCAACCACGCGGTCGCTCTTTGAGCGGCGAGACGTGATCGTGGTTGCAAGCGTCTCCTGCATTTACGGCATAGGCTCTCCGCAGGAATGGCATGATATGGCCATGATACTCAGGAAAGGTGAAGATAATGAGCGAAGGGCGATAATTTCCCGGCTTGTGGATATGCAGTACGAGCGCAACGACATGGATTTTTCCGCAGGAAAGTTCAGGGTGCGCGGAGATACCATTGAAGTGTTCCCTTCATATGCCTCGACCGGTGTCAGGATCGAGCTTTTCGGGGACGAGATAGAGAGGATCGCTGAATTTGACCCATTGACGGGGAAACCGATACGGGAAAACGAGGCTGTCGTTATCTACCCTGCCAAGCATTTCGTGATGCCGCAGGAAAAGATAGAGGCTGCGATCGAATCGATAGAAGCCGAGCTTGAGGAGAGACTGCGGGAGCTTCGGTCACTGGGGAAAATACTTGAAGCAGCGCGCCTTGAGCAGCGCACCAAGTTCGATATCGAGATGATGCATGAGATAGGGTACTGCCAGGGCATTGAAAACTACAGCCGCCATATGGACGGAAGGAAGCCCGGTGAGCCGCCGTACTCGCTGCTTGATTATTTCCCTGAGGATTATCTTGTCGTGATAGATGAATCGCATGTCACGCTGCCGCAGATCCGGGGAATGCACGCAGGCGACCACGCACGAAAGGAATCGCTTGTGGATTACGGCTTCAGGATGCCATCTGCTTATGATAACCGCCCGCTCACGTACGGGGAGTTCGAGGCGCGGGTCAATCAGGTGCTGTACGTTTCTGCGACGCCTTCAGATTATGAACTTGCTCACAGCGCCCAGGTGGTGGAGCAGATAATCAGACCGACAGGGCTTGTTGATCC
>JAYTKX010000148.1:0-9907 GCA_043729865.1 Methanobacteriota archaeon | reverse complement strand
TTACTGAAGTTAAGTTGTTACGACCAAAAATCAACTAAATTCTGGAAGGCACAAAGGTGCCTGCTATTGCTTTCAATTTTTGAGTGGGAAACTTGGGCTAAAACAACCAATGATTTTACGCATAATAACATGCTCTCTTATAGCCTGTTCGGCAAGATTATTAGTTGGTTCCATTCCAGGATAAAGCAGACAAGTATACCAGCAACCACAACCATTTTTGAGGTATGTCAAAGGTTTCTTCAGTTCTTTAAATTCGCTATATTTAGCAATAATTCTCTCAATTTTTTGAAACAGGAATGGATATCTTCGGACAATCTCTTTCCGTTTTCTGACACATCGATGAAAGCATCAATTTGACGTAGGAGATGTGCCCAGCATCGTTGAAGCTTCATCCAACTATAAGCCCTCCATCCATCCGTGCCATTTGCTCCTCCAGGTTCTTTGCCGAGAACTTCTTCAAGGACCTTCCTGCCTCTTGATTTTCGAATAACGACGAGCACTTCATTAGTATCTGTCCGGAATATCCATAGCCACCAATTTATTCCATTGATCCTGATTCCGGTTTCGTCGATATACCTCCATTTTGCTCGACGTATCTTTTGAATCTTGTCTTCATAATCGTTCTTACAGGCTTCACCAACTCTTAATAAAATGTCATGAATTCCCTTTGGACTTATTTCAAAATCATTGTACCGTAATACGAAATCCTGTATTTTTCTTATTACACCACGAAGAAAAAATTTAAGCATGACGATATAAACAAGGATAAATATGCCAAAGCTCCCCGTTTTCGGACATTCAGGATCTTTTGACATGAATTGATGTCCACAATCCAGACATTTTACCTCCCAACGATTATATTGAGTTATTGTGATCTTTTGAGGAGGAGGCATGTCTTCTATTATTGAAGTTTCACATTTTGCCTGTTTTTCTATATTGGGACTATTACATTTTTCACAATGATCAGCAATTACTTCTTTGGTGTTTTCAGGTTCTTTTGTTGGTCTCGTTGCTCCTTTATGCCCGATTGGTGCACCGCGTTTTTTTGGAACAGGGATATTTTCAGTTGAGGTCTTGTCAGCTTTTTGTATTGTCCTTGCTGATGGTGGTGTATTCGAATTCTCGTAGAAAAGCAACCTTTTTTTCAGCTCTTCGTTCTCTTTTTCAAGTAGTTCCTTCTGCTGTTTTAACTCTACGTTCTCTTTCTCAAGCTCTTGGTTTCGAAGTATTGTATCTTCAAGCTTTTTAAAATAATCGTCTGGCGTCAATCTTCACACACCACAACATAAACAGTCTTATTGAGGTATTCTTTAGGGCAGTCTATCTTTGCACCAGTTCCAAATTTGGTGACAGTTTTTTGAAAGAAACCAATTACTCCGTTTGTTAGGACAAGTTTGCCTTTTTCTATTTCGATTCTCCGGGTGAATGGAAAAAAATGAGGGTTAAAATGGGTTAGCTAAACAAATACTTTTCATCTATGTAGGCACTTATAACTACGGATCTATAAATATCCGGCTCCACTTTCCAGAGGTGCTTTAAGGCGTTTTCTACTTTCTCCGGATGATACTCACTCAATTTCTTTAACTCTTCTACAGCCCATGACATTATGAACCTCTTTAATAGTTATTGTTTTAACATGCTTATATATATACAGCATACATAATCGAAGCATTTTGATATCAATCCTTATTATCAAACTTAAATCTATAAATGGCATCACTTTCGCCCCGCTCCCACAACCATTTTTAACCATAACGACCTTTTAACACTCCATGAACTTCATCCACGCCAGCGACTTCCACCTCGGCTACGCGCAGTACGGTCTCATCGAGCGCTTCCGCGACTACGCCCGCGCCTTCCATTCCGTCATCCAGTACGCCATCGACCACAAAGCAGAGTTCATACTAATCTCAGGCGACCTCTTCCACAAGCGCAACATAAACGCCCCCACCTACGAGCAGGCTTACAAAGTCCTCTCAGAACTCAAAGCAAAAAGCCCTTCCACCCAGGTCTATGCCATCGAGGGGAACCACGACCTCGCCTTTCACCAGGACGGAAAGAGCTGGCTTGAGATACTCAATTCGCAGGGGCTGCTCAGGCTCATAAGGCTGAAAGAAGCGAATGGCGTAAAGCTCATGGGCGACTTTGTCGAGCTTAACAGCGTCCGCATCTTCGGAGTAAGATACCTTGGCTCAAGCACTGTTTCCACAATTCCGCAGATAGCAGAAGAGATAAAAAAAATAAGCGCATCAAACGGGGAAAAATTCACGATCCTCATGATGCACTTCGGAATGGCAGGACAGATGCGGCAGGAGGCGCCGGGTGAGATACATTATAATTCTCTTTTGCCTCTGAAAGAAGCCGTGAATTATCTCGCGCTCGGGCATTATCACATGCAGTATGACCTCGACGGCTGGCTCTTCAATCCGGGCAGTGTAGAAATGGTCGCCATGAACGAGTACGGTCTGCCAAAAGGCTTCTATCACATAAGGGACAGCGGCGCCAAACTCATAACACCGATCACGCGCCCTGTGAGGCGCATAAAACTTGACATAAGCAGCATTACCACGCCTGAGGAACTGTATTCAAATATAGACTCAAGACTTGACAGGGAGCCGTCGGCGCCATCAGATCCCCTGATCGAACTTTTGCTCTACGGCAGCATGAACTTCCCGAAATCAGAAATAAGTATAGACCGGATAAAAGCCATGATCGCAGAGAAGTTCAAACCCCTCTGGAGCGATGTCAAGATACTGAACAGTAGTTCGCAATATACGCTCAATGAGGGGGACGTGCGCGGGTTGACGCGGGAGCAGATAGAGCTTCGGGTCTTTTCCGACCGGGTAAAACTTGACGGAAGATACAGGGACAATGTTGATGAGATAGTTAAAACCATGATCGAAGTCAAAAGGATGGCTGCGGCAGGGATCGATGAAAATTCAGTCCAGAAAGAACTTAGATGGTGTTTTGAAAAGCTCAGGACCTCACAGGCTGGAGAAGATAAATCATTTGAGAAAAATCCTGAACAAAAAACATTTACGACTCTTCTTTCGCGCATGGAGGATGCGTAGATGCTTATCAAATCAGTGGAATTAAAGAACGTAAAATCATATCATCATGAAACCATCGAATTTCTCGAAGGTATCAATGGCATCTGCGGTCAGAACGGGCACGGGAAAAGCACGATCCTTGAATCGATAGGATATGCACTGTTTGATTATCCCCCATATAAAAAGATCGAAGATTTCCGCAGGCATGGCGAAAAGTCGGGCTACATTGCCGTAACCGTGGAAGGAAAAGATGAGATCGAATATACCATATACAGGAAACTTGGAGGAAGCGACTACTATATTAAAACGCCAGTCAGCGAGATCAAAGGTAAAAATGATGTCACGAACTGGATAGCATCCAACCTTCTGAACAATGTCAGATCACCTGAGGATATGCCGTCCATCTTTGAAAATGCTGTCGGGGTCCCCCAGGGCACTTTCACGACCGCGTTCCTGCTGAACCCGGAACCGAGAAAAAAGATATTTGATAATATCCTGAGAGTGGAGGAATATAAGACTGCATACACTAATTTACGTGAGGTCGTAACTGCTGTTGAAAAGACGATGGATTCAATGGACAGGGAACTGATACCCCTTCGCACCCGCACAGAGAACTATCCTGAACTAAAAGCGGAAAAAGAAAAACTGCAGATCGAGATAGATGGGATAAAAGCTGATATCAAAGAAATAAATACGAAAATCTCATCACTGACCCTGAAAAAAGAAGAACTGGCAGGGAAAAAAGCTCAACTGGATGCTCTTTCCTCGCAGATAAAAAGTGAGCGCGTTCGTCTTGAGGAGGTAACAAAACATCTTGATAGGGCAAATTCAGACCTCAGGCGCGCCGAATCCTCCCGGAAGATCGTAAATGAACTGCTTCCTGTTGAGGAATCGTATAAAAAACAGAACCTTGCTCTCCGGGAATTAAACGGTGACCGCGTGAAGAGGGATAAGTTAAAGGATGAAATAGCCAGGCTCGACCTTAAAATAAGCTCACTTCTGGAAAAACTTGAGCGCTCCACAAAACTTGCCCGGGAAAACAACGACCTTGAAGAAAAAAAGAAGCTGCTTATCCCAAAGATCGAAGAAGCTCGCAAACTCGAAGAGACCATCAGGGAGCTTGAAAAAGAACTGAAAGAACCCATGAACGAAATAATCTCCCGCCTTTTAAACCTCAGGGAGAAATCAAAACGCAGGGATGATATCGGGCATGAGATAGAGGAACAAAAGTCAAGAATATCTCATCTGCTGCCATTAAAAAATAAGCAGCAGGAACTTGAGGCTAAAATTAAAGACCTGAAAGATAAACTTGAGCTGCCGCTTCGTGAATTGTCCTCAGAGGTATCATCCTTAAAAGAAAAAGAGTCGCAGGCAGAAAAACTTAAAAACGAGATAATTAATCTCACATCCAGAAAAAACCAGCTTCTTCCGGCGCTGGAGAGGTATAAGGCTTTTGATACTGAAATTAAAACTCTTTCTGCCTTCCAGGATGCACTCGGCAGGCTTGGTTTTGAATTAAGACATCTTGTTGAAAGGGAAGAGCGCGCGAATGCGCTATCGTCTGAAATCGAAAGGCTTGGGAAAAGCATTGTCGAACTTCTTCCTCTTGCCGAACATCAGGCATCGCTTGAAACGCAAAAGTCAGAACTCGAAAAGCAGCATGCTGCTGTGAACTCTTTACTGAAACAAACCCGCAGCAACATGAAACTTGCAGGAATGCAGGGTCTGTGCCCCATCCTGAACGGGGTAAAATGTACTTCGGTGGCTGATTTTACCCTGTATTTCAATAACGAGATAGATTCAAGGAAAAAAGATTTAACAGAGATTGAGAACAAACTTGACCAGGTGTCAAAAGAAATCAAGCTGCTCAATGATCCTGCAAAACAGCATGAGGACACGTTGGTGCTTATTGAGGCTAAAAAGAAGGATATCAGAGCTTTTGCCGGTGTTCATGAAGAGGTGGTATCATACCGTTTGAGGATCGAATCTATGGCATCGTCTTATCCTTCTCTCGGATTCGATATCAGGACAGGGGATGAGGGTGAGATGAAGGCAGTTTCCATAAAGCTGCAATCTCATAAAAAGGAACTTGAGAAGATAAATAGATGCGTGGCTGAATTTGAAAGTATCGAGGCTCTGATAGCGTCAAAAAACATAGACCTCAAAGACCTTTCTGACGTTCCTTCCGCGCTTTCTGAATGCGCAGAGAGGATAAAAAAGATAAATTCCATTTTCGGAATGGATGTTGATATCGATAATATCAAAGCCGGTCTTGAAAAAGCTATCCATGAAATTAGAACGTTTGAATTTTCCTTATCTGAAATGAACGACCCCGCAAGTAAGATCATTACGATAGAATCATTGATAGCCTCAAAGCAGAAAGACCTGAACTCTTTAAAAGATGTTCCAATGATGATCTCCACCTGTTTAAAACAGCTTGACGAACTTAATAAAAGATTCGCCCTGAAAGATGTGCTTGAAGGAAATCCCCATGAACTCAAAATTGTGGATGAACGGATCGAGTCTAAGACCCGTGAACTCAAAGCGCTGAATTCACCAGATAAGGAATTTGAGAACATGAACAGGAATATCGAGAAAAACGGGAAGGAACTGAAAATCCTTGAACACGTTCCCGGGTCCCTTGAGTCATGCAGGCATGAACGGGAATCACTTGAATCAAAATTCCTGTTTTTTTCCGGGCTTGATGAAAATATCGCGTCAGTGCAGGAAACGATAAAAGATATTGAGCCTGAGCATAATAAATACCTGCAGGCTCTTCCGCTTGCTTTGAAAATGAATGAATATGCACAGGAATGCAAGGATCTTCAGGATAGCATATCCTCAGTCAACTCTTCGTTAAAAGAGGATATTCAAAAGCAGGAGGCTCTTTTGGAGGTATTCAGCGAGTCGCTCCTTGACGAGACTATCTCCCGGCTTGAAGAGCTTGGGAAAGCCGCAAGCAGCAATGCGGAAGCCCTAAAGGGGAGAAAAAAGAGCCTGGAAAAGCTTGCCCGTGACCTTGCAATTATGGAAACAGAGTTCTTGAAAATAAAAGATATCGAAAAAAAGCAGGAAAACGAGAAACAGTTCTTATCGTTCTCAAATTTTATCCGTGATACTATCAAGAACTCTTCAGAGTATATTGTCAATGAATTTATCGGAGAAATAAGTCAGGATGCAAGTAATATTTACTCCGAGATAATGGATGACTACACCTGCGGGCTTAAGTGGCAAAATGATTATGATATTGAGATTGAATCAGCCGGAGAAATGAAATCGTTCAGGCAGTTGAGCGGCGGTGAACGCATGAGCGCGGCGCTTGCTGTGCGGCTTGCGCTCTTAAAAGCGCTTTCAAGCTGCGATTTCATATTCCTGGATGAACCCACGCAGAATATGGATGAGATACGGCGGGAGAAACTTTCACAGGAGATCATGAATATCCGCGGTTTCAAACAGGTATTTGTTATCTCACATGATGATACGTTCAATGAGAAATACGCTAATGTGATAAAGATCGAAAAGACTGACGGTGAAAGCAGGGTTGTGTCATGCTCGACTTAAAAAGCATCTCTGACCAGTTCGACGCAAGGCTCTCAGCCATAAAATCGTATGATGTGGAGCGCTCCACACTTTCAGAGGAATACAGGACTGAACTTAAGAAATTGAATGTGATCGACCTTTCCATGAACGAACGCCTTAATGCTTACAGCGGCGCGAAGCTCCTTGAACCGGGAAAACTCATCCATTCTTTTCCATTCAACTGGAAAAACAGGCATGATGCAATAGAATGGGTGGATTCTGTGCTTTCAGGTGTCGCCGTGGGGGCAGTGGACGGCAGCCAGATATATTCAGACAAGAACTACGAAATTCCCCTAGCAGTCATTCAGACCTCGCAAATCCTGAACAGGCATACGGACGACAGCGATTATAAAGAAATTACTGGAGCTGAGATCATCACCCCCGATGAATTCGAGTCTGCAAGTGTGTATTCCTTTGGCAGCGAATACGTTGATGCGCGCCGGTTTGCCCTGGAATGCGACAGCATCATGCGACTTATGAAAGAGCATGATAAGCCCTGCATCATGCTTGACGGCGCGCTGATCCTTTCTCATATCAATGTTCTTAACAGGAACATCAGGGATATTTATGTCAGAGCAATAAATAAACTGCTTGAAGCTTCGGAAAAAACGCGTGCTCCTGTTATCGGATTCATTGACACGACCATGCCGCGCGATATCACTTTGATGATGCATTTCCTTTTCGGGCTGAAAAAGGGCAAGCTCTCTGACACGCATCTTTTCTCGCATCTATTATGGGGTGAGAGGACGGCTGCATTCCTCTGCGACAGGGACGACAGGAGAGGAGAGGAAGCGCGCTCTGTGCTGGACAACTACGGCAAATTCAGAGATCGGATCGCATTTTTCTATATGAGAGTGAGCAATGGTCTTCCCGCGCGCGTGGAATTCCCGGCATGGATGTATGAAGAAGGCATGGTGGATAAGATCGCGGATATAATCCGGGCAGAATGCGTGATACGCAGCAATTACCCGGATATCCTCATGCGCGCTCATGAGGCTGCTGTGATAAAGATGAACGAGCATGACCTGTTCTACGGCATGCTTGACAATTTCTGTAAAGCGCACGGGATAAGGATCAATAAGAGCGCCAAACAGTTTCATAAAATGATGAACAGGTGATGGAAACAAATGAGAGAGTAACTTGACTTTGTCAAATTAGACCGTAAAGGCTGTAGAATGGCATGTATACTCTAAACGGCTGAGATTGTAACATTTTTGAACGACTGGAAATTCCAAGACAATAAAGATTCCAATTCATCCTTATGTTCTGTGTTAGCATTTCTGATACAATTATCAATAGCCTGTTTAAATTCTGGAAACTTTTCATAATATTCTGAATACAAACACTCTTTTCTAACAAACTTCCATAATCGTTCGATCAAATTGAGGTGGGGTGAATATGAAGGAAGATACAGCAATTCAATATTGAGTGCCGCTGCATAGTTCTGAACCAAAGCACATTTCTGATAACGAGCATTATCTAAAATAAGAGTGATGGGCTTGTCAAGACCCAACCTGGCGATTTCTGCCATTAACTGACAAACACTTTCTGCATTGATATATGTTTCATTGGTAACTGTAATAATTTCCTTACTTACCGCATCAAGTGCAGCAAGCACATTGAATCGTTTTCTTCCAGATGGTGATGGAATGAAAAGACGCACAAAACACCATAGATATCCTAAAAATGCACCGTGGACAAAGTGAGCAGCGTCAACAAAAAAAAACAGAACGCTTGCCTGCTTTTGCTTCTGCGAGACGTGGTTCCAATTCATCTTTTTTAAATTGTTCTTGTTAACCAGACAAATTTTGAGAAAACATTACCTCAGGAAATACGCAACCAGGCAAAGCTTGCGGTAAAGGATGATTATACCTTCGACTTTCTTGAGCTTGGGGAAGAACACAGCGAGCGCCATCTGGAACAGGCTGTAATTTCGAAGATCGAAAAGTTCCTTCGTGAAATGGGGGGCGTGTTTGCCTTTCTTGGCAGTCAGTACAGGCTTGAGGTCAGCGGAGAGGAGTATTTCATCGACCTCTTGCTTTATCACAGAGCGCTGAAATGCCTTGTGGCAATCGAACTCAAGATAGGCAAATTCATCCCGGAATATGTCGGCAAGATGCAGTTTTATCTTGCTGTGCTTGATGATAAGGTGAGGATGGAAGATGAAAAGCCTTCTATTGGAATTATCCTGGAATTGAGACGCATTTTCACGGATCCGCGCGCATCCGCGTCATCCGCGCAATCCGCGTTCTATGATAGTGCATCTGCGTTTATCCGCGTTCATCTGCGGTTAAATCGCATGCCTGCGGGTGGTGGGCTATGAGCTTTCCGATGGTGGTGCTGGGGGAGGTCGTTAGATATATCAAAGACTTCATCCAGATTGACGATTTAGAGAATTATAAGCGATGCCGGGTACAACTCCACGCTCAGGGTATCGTGCTGAGGGATATCGTTTTAGGCGCTGAAATAAAAACTAAGAAACAACAGGTCTGCCATACTGGTGAGTTTTTAGTTGCTGAAATCGATGCCAAAATAGGAGGATTTGGTATTGTGCCTCCCGAACTTGATGGAGCTATAGTCAGCAGCCATTATTTTTTATTCGTTATAGACGAGAAGCGCCTTAACCGTCGGTTCCTGGATTTCTTTATCCGTACACCGTACTTCCGTGAACAGGTTACAGCGCAGGGTTCAACAAACTACGCTGCAATTCGTCCTGCTGATGTTCTGGGTTATAAAATCCCCCTCCCCCCTCTCGCAGAGCAGCGCCGCATCGTGGCGCGCATCGAGGAGCTGGCGGCGAAGATAGAGGAGGCGCGGGGGCTGAGGAGGAAGGCGGGGGAGGAGGTGGAGGCGCTGCTTAGTTCTGCACTACATAGACAATTCAACTCAGCACAAACAGCAGATATACCGAAACAATCCATAGCTACTTTGGCGACAATTTTTCGAGGACGAGGTCCAGTATATCAGGACGGAAGTGGAAAGTTAGCAATTAACCAAAAATGTGTACGATGGAATGGCATTGATATTGTACACGCAAAAGAAGTAAGTGAAGGATGGATTCAATCCCTTCCATCAAATTCTTTTCTTCAAGAGAACGATATATTAGTCAATTCAACAGGTGAAGGAACTATTGGTCGGGCTTGTATTCTTACACAAAATGCAATAGGATTTCCTTTTGATTCTCATGTCCTCGTTGTTCGGGTTGAAAAAGACAAAGTTTTGCCGACATTGATCACATATTATTTAAGAAGCCCATGTGGACAAGAAGCGATTGAGGA
>JAYTKX010000147.1:0-6807 GCA_043729865.1 Methanobacteriota archaeon | reverse complement strand
GCCCAGAGTCACGCCTCTGGAGGGCGTATACACGTATGCCCTGCGGGGCATACGTGGGTGCGGAGTCGAGAACCCGCAGGGTTTCGGCATTGATAAACGCAGATTTAATGCTACGGTTTTTGAAAAATGATAACAACAAAACCATATAATCCCACGCGCCGAATCGTTCCCGAAGCAAACACATTGAGAAACTTAAATACAGGAAGAACTCTAAATCCCACGAACCGATAAGATGCACTGGATTTGATGCTGCAAATCTGCGTTCATCCGCGTTCATCTGCGGTTCCTTTTTTTCTTGCCTCCCCTTTCCTTCTCACCATCTTCAGCCTTATCCCGCCCGGCTCTGTTTCTATAGGCAGCTTCAGGCTCGTGTTCAGATGATAGAGGTCAGCGATCACCTTGGGCAGGCGCTCCATGTATATATGGACAGGATAACAGGATTCACAGGATGAAATTTATCCGGTCGATCCTGTAAATCCTGTCTGAAAAATTCATTATGAACCGCTTATATCCTGTCTTTGCGTCCTCTGCGCCCTCTGCGGTGAGCTCATCAACCGCGAAGAACGCAAAGAGCGCAAAGCGGTTTATTAGAAGAAACAACGAACATATACTAACTCAAAACGAACTCAAACTGAAACGAGTTCGTATCGAGTTCGCTGTGAGTTCGTTGTTAATATTCTGACAGGATTTTGACTAACCTATGCACTTAAACCAGTCTCTTTTGCTGCCTGTTTCCAGGCTTTAAGCATATTTTTCGCTGCTTCCCATTCCATCCATTCATCCTCTTCAGCGATAGATGCGCCTTTTTTCAATTTCTTTGAAAAATCGGTATCATGCTGCTTTCTTCCATTCTTTTCATTACTCTTGCAGGGGATAAATGGAATAGCCCATTCTCAAAATTTGAGAGTAAGAATTTACGATAATACTACTACATATTCAATGAATTCTTAAAACCCCAATAAACTCCAATCAAAGCCAATATAATTTAAAACAAGATAGAGAACCACAATCACCACGATGATTGTAACGAGATAATAAAAAATCATGCCTGGCAAAATTGCCGATGGTTTATATAATTCATCATTCGGAGATGGAGAAAACAAAGCTTCATAAATCATTTTCAATACTTTTGAAATACCAGTCATGTTACTAGTGTCCTGTCAAGGCTGAATTGTCATATAAAATCGAGATATAGTTCTGCGCATAACAAACGATAAAATTATTACCATTGAGGAAAGAATCAGGTTCAACAAATCTGCGCCAATCTGCGAAATCTGCGGATTTTCATAGGAAATTTTATCCACAGATTGCACAGATTTTCGCAGATAGAAAATAGCGCAAGACTATAATTCTATCATTTATCTCGGTTATTTGTTGCTAATTGACACTTGACGAGACATTAGCTCGTCATCGCTTTGAGTAATGGAATGCCTGAAAGCGGTCTTGTTAGAATAATCTCGCCATCATTTCTTAGGTTTAGGTATTGGTTTTGGTTTAATGGGTTTCTTTTTCTCCTTATTTGGCATTTGCGTGTTCACCTCCTGACACTTTAAGGTAATTAATAATTTGATTTTCAGGATATGAACTTTTCCGTAACAACATTGGCATGTTCTGTTAAAGCAAGAGGTTGCTCAAACATCCCCCTGAAACTATTTATCATCATATCACCATGAAATTCCATGATGTTAGAAAAATACCTCAACCACCTTAAATCCCTCGCAGATCCAGAAGCAGCAGCCGACATGGCGCGCTTCGGCATCAATCCCGATAATACCCTGGGAGTATCCATCCCAGCCCTGCGGAAGATGGCAAAAGAGATCGGAAAAAACCATGCCCTTGCGCAGCAGTTCTGGTCATCCGGCATCCACGAGGCGCGGATACTTGCGGGAATGGTTGACGATCCCGGAGAAGTGACCGTGGAGCAGATGGAGCGCTGGGCGGCTGACTTTGATTCATGGGACGTGTGCGACCCAGGTATGCAGCAACCTCTTTGATAAGACCCGCTTTGCCTATCAGAAAGCACATGAATGGGGTGGGAGAGAAGAAGAGTTCGTCAGGAAGGCAGGATTTGTCCTGATGGCTGCGCTATCTGTTCACGATAAGAAGGCAGGGGATGAGAAGTTCCTTGAGTTCCTGCCATTGATCAAAAAGGAGGCTCTTATTGAAAATAACAAAATTCTTCTTATCCATATAAACGATCCTGAACCCGAATTCTTTCGCCAGCCACTCAAATGTCCTCGCGCCGAAAAAGCATATATGAGTCGGATCATTTTTGTACCACCAGTTCTCAAAATCACTGACATCATCATGCAGCGATGTCATAACTGCAAGATAGCCCCCTGGTTTCAGCAGCTTGCATATCCTTTGCAGTTCTGCTCTTATGTCCCTCAAATGCTCAAATACCTCGGTGGATATCACAAGGTCGTAAGAACCATCCGGGAACTTCGGGAAGAAATAAGGGTCATACACATCGCAGGTAAATCCATCCCTTTTTAAAAGCTCAACAAGCACCGGCGCGGGTCCGCAGCCGTAATCCAGGACTGAATTAACGCCAGGACAGTGCTGATGCACCATGGCGATCTTTTCAAGGAACATCCCCACATATCCCTCGTTGGAAAGTGTGTTCCTGTGCATCTTATAGCGCGATACTTCTTCATCCGGCGAGAGATGATGACTTTCAGGTACGAAAATGAGGTCGCACTGCGGGCATCTCAGGAATACCCGCCTGGCAGGTTTTAAAAATTCAAGAGGAAATACAGAGTCGCTGCTGCAGAGAACGCACTTCACAGGGTTTCACCCTATATACCTCAGGTCTTCATCTGATGACACCGGGGTCTTGCCTTCCTCCATTTCCTTCAGTTTCGCCACGATCTTTTCCATCTCAGCCGCCCTCTCTTCCAGCGCTGCCATATTCACCTCTATCTCAAGTATCTTGCAGAGCACTTTCAGCACAGCCTGGGCGCTCTTTGGGTCGACAAGATAACCTGATGTCACGCCCATGAGGCATGCAGCTTCTATCCCGCGCAGCGCTCCCAGACCAAGCATCAACCCTGAAGCCCCGACAATGCCGCCTCCCGGCTCATTCGCCCTGAATTCCACACCGTATTCCTTGAGTTCGCGCACGAGTTCTATGCTGTTCGCAGCGCCAAGGACGGTCTCTGTCTCAACAAGCTGCCCTACACCGTATCCGCCCAGCGCGTAAACTCTCTTGACCTTGAACTCCTCAACGATATCCAGGAACACGCCGCACAGTTCATAATGACCCTCGTTTGAGGTGCTCTGGTGGTCTCCGACCAGTATTAGCAGATCGTGTTTGCCTTTGGTCTTATATGCATACAGTTCATTACTTACGAGCCTGACCGTGCCGTCATCCTCAACTATGACCTGGGGGGGGAAATGCGGGGAGAATATCTCCATTATTTTCTTAGCGCCAAGCTCCGCGATCAGATGCTCTGCCACAAGTTTACCGATATGTCCGACCCCGGGCAGTCCTTCAACAAGTATGGGGTCTTTAAGCCGCGGTTTTTTAGACCTTAAAATAGTTGTTTTTATCATGATTTACCTCTGTCTGGCAATCCGCCTGTATTTCCCGTACCTGTCTTCAAGAGAAAAACGCGCAGGCTGGGAATATATCGTATTTATCCCGCACACAGGACAGGTTTCTTTAAGAGTATATCTCCCGCAAGGGCATCTTTTAATTTTCGATACCATAATATCTCAAGTATTATAAATTATCAGGTATTTTCTTCGGTATATCTGTGGAACTCGCCTGTCCCATCAGCCTTTTCAATAATATTTATGGCTTCCTGTGCAGATTTTTTCAGAACGTTTTCAGCCTTCTTATAATCAGGAGCTGTAACATGCAGCCTGTACCTGGGCGCTCCGACATATGAGATGACGATGCTGATCTCGTCCCCGTTTACATCGCCGGCAGCCTTAAGAGCTTTCTTTATATGTTCTATCCCGTCTGGAAGTGGACAGTTAAGATCAACATATCCTGATATTCCGACCTGAGGTTTCTTCAGGTTCTCTTCAGCTACCTTTCTGACCATTTCGGCGAATTGTTTATCAACGCCAATATTAGTAAGGATTGAAATGTCACTGACCCTGGTTTTTTCAAAAACCGAATACACGCTGCTGAACTTCTCATAAAATAATTTTATCAGCAGGTTCAGGTTCTCAGGACTTGTTTTTGTAGTGGTGGCGACATACTGTATCCATTTCTCGGCTTTCTGCTCGTTCTTCCACTGCTGGATCTTTTCACGATGCTGGTGTTCATTGACATCTTTCAGGGACAGGTCGATATGATGTTTGCTTTCATCAACGTAAAGCACTTTACAAACTATCTTCTGTCCTTCCCTTACATGGTCCCTGATGTACTTGACCCATCCTGAAGCCACTTCTGAGATGTGGATCAAGCCTTCTTTATGTCCGAATTCATCCAGTTCTACGAATGCCCCGAAATCAGTGACTTTTTTGACCGAGCATACAACAAGTTCGTCCTGTTCAGGCCACCCGCTCCTTTCCATCACTCAAGAACCTCAATTATCTGTGTCTTTACGAACGCCTTGCCGCCCGTGGGTTCAGCAAGAGTTCTACCGCATACGAGGCAACTGACCGGTCTGCTTGCGCATCCGAAAATGACCTGTTCATTCTGGCAGTCGTTGCATTTTACTTTTAAAAATCTGCTTTTCGGTTCCATGTTCAGCTCTCCACAAGTTCAAATTTACCCGCCCTGAAGCACTTTCTGATATGCGCTTTTTTGCATGTTGAACATCTATACCTGAGGTTTATCCTTTTTGTGGGTTTGTCGCCTCCGGGCACTTTTGAGAATTTGCCCGAGTTGCCGATCCCGGTATGTCTGTACTTCTGCCGTGTTATTCGTGTTAATGTCGATGCCTGTCCCTTTTTTACCCTTTCCACCACATGGGGCGTATGGGCTTTGCAGTAAGGACAGTATGTATTGAATTTCTTTGGTATTTTCATGATGATCACCTTTTGACCGAGATTTGGATGGCAGCATTACGGTTAATTAATGCCTTAGCATTCACCGCCGATAGAACGGCAACATCCTCTTTTGCCAGGGTGCAGTTGCGTCCGTCGGCTCCAACAAATGTCGGGATATCTTTTAGCAGACGCACCACAATGTACTCTTTACTTATATCCTTTTTGCCTTCTGAACTGGTATCTTTTGGTTCATTTTCCCGGCATACCTGGGGGCTCAATGGGACTGCCTGCTTTTCTTTTTTGCTGAATATCCTGTCCATAAGTTCGCTCCGGTAACCGGTCATCAACCGGAGGAGTTCATTATAGAATTCACGCTCGCCCAGTGTCATCGAATCTATTTCTCTCTGTTCTTTTGGTCTTGATAATGAATGCAGGGATGCCTGGTTTATTATCTTGGCTGTCCGCCGCTCTACGATGTTCTCAATAGCTTTGCGGGCGGTCTTGAGGTCGTCTTCAAGAATTGCATATTTTGTGCTGTATGTGTCCTCGATACCCCTTTTTTCACCTTCCAGTTCCCGTATCTGCGCCGCTACCGTTTCGTAAAAATCGCTTTCAAGCGGCACAAGTTTTGACCTTGTTTTCCGTTCATCCCTTAAAATATCGTTAAGTTTAATATATGAACTATCAGGCATATTCTGCTGCTCCCCTGCACATGAGGTATATTCCGGCGTATTCAGGTACGGTATTGATACCTTCCTCGACTTTAATACTTTTTCCTTTCATCTCGACCAGTGAGTTCTGGGGTTTAAGCGGCGGGATAACTTCGATCTTTATCTCTTTTTCGCTGAAAACCACTGCATCGCGAAGGGGCTCGAAATTCTCAAATTCAGCCAGTGTAAGAGGGACTACACGCATCCCCGAGCCGCCATGCAGGGATGAGGGCATGCGGATCAGGCGCCGGATGTCGGCTGTGACGGGTTCGTCCGTATGGGCGCTCCCGAGAGAAATACTGTTATCTTCGATAGCCTTCTGGACAATAGCGTCAAAAATATAAGAGTCCCCGATTATGCCTTTATGTCCTATCATATCAAGAGCTTCCTGATTTTTTGCGATCTCTTTCAAATTATTAAGTTTTGAAGTGGCTTCGGATTTAAAATCCCATAGATCATTTTTTACCAGAACATCACGCACCATGCCGGTGGAAATGCGAAGTTCATTTGCGATTTTTTGTGAACTCATCTTACGATTTTCACTTTTCATCTGGATTATTTGTTTTTCGATTTCAACAGGAAACTTTTCTGTATTTACATTTCTCAAATTATAGTTCCTGATCAGGTCTAATATTTCCTTTGCTGCCTCAGCATCCTCTTTCATTGAAATATCCTTCAAATAATTGATTATGTACCTGCTGATGCGTTTACCCCATCCGTATCCCCCTGGCACATCATCAAAAGAACTTATCTTTCTCGATGATTCTAATTCAGGTTTTTTGAATTTTCCCATGTCGTGAACCATGTGTTTCGCAGGTATGAATAAAAAATCACGGGTCAGCCCTGTCCCGCTCAAATAATCCACTATCTCTCGTCTCTGTGCGCTCTCAAGCGTCAGCACCCTGGGGTCATACACATGGATGTGGTACCCGCGCCCTCCTGAGAACGCGACCCTGATAGTTTCCTCTTCAAACCCGAAGTCCTCAAGCAGGAAATCAAGCAGTTTGCCAGTCTCGGATTTCACATTTGCAAGCATCTCTGCATACGACCTTGCCTTCTGCGGCAGGTGGTCAGCGTCAAGATCGAATATGAGGTCTGCGCCCTCCCACTTTTTCTCCTTCATGGTGCCTGCGCCCGGGAACTGGTAATA
>JAYTKX010000146.1:0-26948 GCA_043729865.1 Methanobacteriota archaeon | reverse complement strand
CGTGTTCGCGTCTGTTGTTCCCCTGTCATTTGATATCATTGGACCCAAACCTGAAGACACCATCGTTGCACTGAAAGATGTTTCTAATTTGCGCATTGGGGACTTCGTAGAATTTCGCAACCCTGCCGGTGAAATCGAGAAAAAGATCATTATTAATATTGATAATAAAACGATCTCCTGGAAAGAAAAACTTGCCAGAGATTTCAGGGCTGCAGGAAGCACCATCAGCCTCTCGCTCTCAGATAATCCTCCTGTCCTGGCATGGGAATACTGGAACGGAAAAAACTGGTCTCTCCTGAGCGTTGAAGATAAAACAGAAAATCTGACAAAAAGGGATATAATACAATTCCTTGCGCCTTACGATATAAAAATGAGGTATTGCTTTGAGGAAGAGAAAGAGGAGGAAAAGAAAGAGTATTACTGGATACGGGCTCGTATCGATAAGGGAAGGTACGAAACACTGCCAAAACTGCGAAGCGTCCATACCAACACGGTCTGGGCTGGCAATCTGGTGACTGTTAAAGAGGAGATACCTGGCGGAAGTAATGGAAAAACAAATCAGGTCATCAGGTTTTCTCATTCCCCGGTCCTTAGCGGTCAAAAAGTGTTCGTGCAGGAACTGTCGCTTACCAAAGAGGAAAGGAAGATCATTATTGATGAAGAAAAAAGCAATGAGGCAGTCAAAGATATAAAGGACGATGCTGGCAACATCACCGGATACCGGGTGCGATGGCATGAGGTGAGCCACTTCTTCTCTTCCGGGCCACACAGCAGGCACTATATTATCGACCGAATTAAAGGGACGATAACCTTCGGAGATGGTGAAAGGGGTATAATCCCCCCGGCAGGAAAAAATAATGTCGTATGCAGCTACCAGTACGGAGGTGGAAGCCAGGGGAACAATGCCAGGGCAAATTCTATAACAAAACTCAAGACAGCTTTTCCTTTTGTTAAGTCTGTCATCAATCATGGGGCTGCTGATGGTGGCTGGGATGAGGAGACGCTGGAACGTGCCGTAGATAGGGGGCCTCAGACTATCAAACATCACGAAAGAGCTGTAACCTTTGAGGACTATGAGTGGCTGGTCAGGGCATCCCCAAAGATCGCAAAAGCAAAATGTCTGCCTGCTAAGGATCCTTCGCAGCAGTTCAAACCTGGCTGGGTCACTATTATCATTGTTCCTGAAAGTGAAGACCCCAAACCTCTTCCAACACAGGAATTGATAAGCAGCATCAAGAACGATCTTGAAAAGAAGATTTCCACGCACCTTACAGACCGTTCTCAGATCAATATGATCGGTCCAGGTTATATTAAGGTAGGTGCGAAAGCTTCTGTACAGTTCACTTCGATTACCGAGGCAAAGACCATTGAAGGGAAAATAATTAACAGGCTTGAAAAGTTCTTTCACCCGCTGCATGGAGGTCCCGATAAAAAAGGACGTGATTTCGGAAGAGATGTGTATATATCAGAGGTTTATAATGTCATTAAAAACACAGATGGTGTGGATCATGTGGATAAGCTTTATCTTAATGCCTCAATACAAATTTATAAATTAAAAATAAGTAAAATAAATCCATCGGTTGTTTATCCTAAAAACAGCATAGTGTCGATAGGTAAAAAACCCCTGTTTAAATGGGATGAAATTCCGGGAAATGATGACAAAAAATTAACAGATTATCTGACACAGAATTTTGGTATAAACTGTTCGAAAAGAGTAAAAATTGAGAAAACCAGGAATGTCATATTATTGATCACAGATAATAACTCTATTTCGCTTGGATTTGATGATGATCCAACAAGGGCAATCCTTACAATCGATAACATCAGAACCGATGAATTGATTGTAAAGCAGGTGGACGGTAAAAAGATAATATACGACAGAGTGATCTTCTCTCTTGCACAACGGCTTTCACAGGATGAAACCGATACTCTGACTGTCGTGGGTTTTAAAGAGGGAGACAATATAATCCTCAGGTATGGCGATAACAGGAAACCTCTTGTAATAAGATCCGTGTCACATGATATCACTGGTGATATTCTGGAATGTGAACCTGTAAGGTCTGAAACTGAATACCCTGTATGGAGTATCATAGAGACTTTTGATAAGAGAATTAAGTCTTTCATTCTCAACAAAGTGCCGGAGAACAGTGATATCATTAATCTCAAAGTAGCTGCACTTGATAAAAGCGATAAAATGTTTCTCAGTCTTAGAGATAATCCTTTCATGATTGATTCTTCAGAGATAACAGGAATAAGCGATAAGGTTGAAACCATTTTCATAGATGATAACTATCTTGTTTATTCGGGTACACATACAATAAATGAAAATGGTGAAAAGGAACTGGAATTCCCGTATCTTGTTAATACCAACACTGGTGAAATCCATGATCTGAATAACTGGAAGAAAAACTGCCATCTGGCTGACATACGAACTGAGCATAGAAAGTCTATCGGAAATCTTGACATGATCGATGGATATGATTACTGCCGATGGTGTTTTGGGGCTGAACTGTCTAAACGCTGATTTTTTTCTTACGAGGTAACATATGTCCGTACCATTAACTAACTTACCAATACCTAATCTGGATGACAGAGGTTTTGATGACCTGATGAAAGAGGCACGCTCCCTCATCCTCAATTATAATAAGGAGTGGACAAACCATAACCCTTCAGATCCTGGAATAACACTTCTAGAACTTTTTGCATGGCTCAGTGAGATGGTCATTTACCGAAGCAACCGGGTTCCTGTAGAATCTCATATTAATTTTTTAAAGCTCATCGCTGGAACGCCGGATAAAGGTGATCCTGAGAAAGTACTTAGAAGCGCATATTTATTTGATTGGAATAATTTTGAACCAGATGGTGAGATCAGGTTCCGTAATTTCCTGAAGACAGAACTCGATATAGAATGGGCAAAAAATATTAATACGGAGATCAAAAAGCAAGATTATTCGTATTTTTTTTGCTGGAATGATGTTCCAGGAAACGATAGCAAAACACTCACAGAATTTCTAAAGAAGAGATTTGGTATTGATTGGGTAGAAAAAGCAAATATAGAAAAAATCGATAACGCTGGAACTATAAAACTATCATCAGGAAATAATTTTATTTCTCTTGAACTTAATAATGAGAAAACGAAGGTAAGCCTGATAACCGATGATGGTAGAACTGATGAATTCAATGTGAAGGATGAAAATGGCAAGCTGAACATATACAACCCTTCAATTAAAACTCTCCTTGCTTTCTCAGGTGAAAACAGGGTAGAAATAAAGGTGGATGAAATTGAGGGAAATGGATATCTTAAGATCAATGGCTGTAGGGCGCGCTACCTGCATGCTGGCGAGTATTTGTTTAGATGGGATGAAGTCCCCGGAACCGACAGCATAAGACTCATAGAGTTTCTAAAACGAAAATTTAGTATTAGTTGGGTTGAAACCGCAAAAATTGAAAAAATCGAGGACGGCAAGACCATAAGAGTATCAACTGAAAAAAATTATCTTTCGTTAGGAGTTAATACTGAAAAAACTAAGGTAAACCTAAAAATCGATGACAATAGAACCGTTGAATTCATTGCAAAGGCCGAGGGTGGTAAGCTAAACATATACAACGACGAATTGAACATATATAACGTGCCTGATCTGGATGATTCTTTCAAGAAACTTCTCACTGTTTTAATGGATATCGATGAAGGAAAAAAGAAGAGCATAACCGAAATTAAACAGGCTCCTGTTGAATTCATGGAATCCATGTGTAGAGCCATTACATCTGAAGATTTTGAAGAGAAAGCACAGGATTGTATGAAAATCCTGCTGCAAAAAGACCCTCCGGGAAGGGCTGTTTGCATGACCAACCGGAAACTGTTATACAGCAAAGGAATTAAAGAATATCAGGTGAATGAGGAGCTTCCCGGGCATGTTTCTGTGATCATAATACCGCGAGGGGTAGAAAATTCCAAGTATTGTGAAAAAGAGGGAAAACCGACCGATCGGTTACTGGAAGAGATCAAAGCGTATCTGGATGCAAGGAGATTGATAACAACCCGCGTGCATGTAGTGAATCCTGTTTATATAAATGTAAGGCTCAGGGTATGGCTCGCCATTAAAGAAAATATAAAACAAAACGAGGTAATATCCGAGGCTGGAAGAAGGATAAATGAATATTTCAATCCAATCTCAGGTGGACCTGAGGGAACAGGTTGGCCTCTGGGCAGGCATATTTACCGCTCAGAAGTGTACAACCTGCTGGAAGGGATACCCGGCATTGACCATGTCGCTAAAATAGAGATAGATGATGATGAAAATATTTCCACATTGGAGATCGAGAAGCACCAATTGATAACGTTGGACAAATTAGACATAGAAACGGTGAGCTATGAGTAATCGAAAAAATCGCAAATATCTTCGGTATCTGCCTGACATCTATCAGGTAGAGGAAGACGGCTTTTTAGGAAGGTTCCTGAAGGCATTTGAAAATATTCTTTCAGAGTACTCACTGTTCCGTGTGGAGATCAAAAATCCAGCCGGTCTGGCATCAAAATTGCTGAATGAAACGAATCCCCTGTCCCTGTTCATTGTGGATCGATTTTCACCAGAAAATCGGCGGCTTCTGGATGAGTTTAAGAGTGCAAGTTTACCTTCGGATGCTCTTCAAAAAGCTCTGACGGAAGAATTTAAAAATCTACTCCTTGGCGGTTCGATATATGAAACGAATCGCTTCCAGAATATAAAGTTGTCTGCCAGGACCACAGAGCTTCTCAAACAAAACCCGGTCGATGATGACCTTATCCGCCTGAACATGCAACTTCTGGAAGAGGCGTTCCCGTATGAAATAACAAAAAGGAAAGGGATAGAGGAAATACTGGATCAGATACACATTTATTTCGACCCTCTCAATACCCCTCTTGAGTTCCTGCCATGGCTTGCGGGATGGATGGCTCTTGTTCTGAAAGAGGAGGATGAATGGAATGAGAATAATTCCGCGAAGAAACGCGATCTTATTGCAAAGATAATCCCGCTGTACCAGAAGCGTGGGACACTTGATGGACTTCGGAAGTTCATCAGGATATACCTCGGAGAGGACGTAATGATCTCAATAATGGAATTCCTGGAGCCTTTTCAAGTAGGCGTCACCTCAACGGTCGGGATGAATACTGTGATCGGTGAAGGACGCCCATATTATTTCCAGGTTTATATGGAGTTGCCCACGCCGAATCGGGAGATCATGGAAAAAAAGAAGCGGGCTATAAGGGATATAATTAATCAGGAAAAACCTGCTCACACTTATTATTATTTGATCATCGTGGCCCCGACCATGCAGATAGGAGTACATTCAAGAGTTGGTGTAGATACGCTGCTTGGAGGTATGACCCGTGAAAGCCTGGAAGCATGATCGGTGAATAAAAATAATTGGAGTTTATCTTTAAGAAAAAAAATCAGATTCTAAAAATATAGGAGGTAAGTAAATGGCAACGGATGAAATTGAAAATTTGAAGGATGTTAAAAGGATGCGATATTCTAATGGTCTCTTTCTAAAGGAGGAAGAGTTTAACCTTGAACAGAATTACCATATCAGGATGCGCCGACTTCATAACAGGAATCTTCACAGCTATGGGATTGTAAAAGGACTTGAAGTATCATATGCTGACAACGCGGTAAAAATCACCAGCGGAATGGCGCTGGCTAAAGTCAATGGCAAAATGTATGAAGAAGGCATTGCAGATGAAGGCACAAGCTGGGAGATCGTTCTTACAAAAGATTTTGATTATCCACTTGATATAACAACGCTGCCAGTGTATATTTACATATACCCTAAAACAGAGGCTATGGACCTGGTGCAGGAGATCGGAGGTGATAAAGAGATACACTGGTTGGAGGGAGTGGGTATCTCTCATAGCTCCAGGATAAGTATAAGTGAAGACAACGGAAATATAATATTGGCTAAAATAGTTAATACTGACGGAACGATCAAAGTCAAATATACCGAGAACGATGGGACGCCTCTGCGCATTTATTCAGGTGCCTGCGGTAAATTGGCTCTGTCTGTGGATGGGAAAGAGAGCACACTCTCGATCGAGGGAAAGAAGTTTGACACTGAAAACGGTATTCAGGTCAATTCTCCAATAACCGAGTTTACAGGTAAGCTTGCCATAGATGGTAATTGTACGATTGATGGGAATCTTATAGTCAAAGGGGCCCGGAAAGACGGAGTAGTAATTTCAGATAATATCATAACAGTACATGATTACCCACCCCCTGATAATAAAAAACCGCTTATTGGTGATGGCGGTTTAGAGGTTTATCGGGGCGGAACTGCACCAAATGCCCAGATAATTTGGCGAGAGGAGGCTATTGAGAGTAATAGCAAATGGAAAATCGGTCTTGAAAATAATTTAGTCGATTTAGTTTATGGTCCCGATGTGCTTAAATTGACCGATACCTCAATTGCGGATGAACTCCACAAGCACAGTAAACTCGTCGGCGCAGACGGTTCCCCTGACCCTGCCCTGAGTGTTGATAACAATGGCAATGTGAGCATAGGCGGAGATTTAAATGTTACTGGCATGGTGAGTGGAACTCTCGCGATCAATATAGTTGATACAAATCAGATTGAAGACAATGCCGTCACCTCAAATAAACTGCAATCTAATACATCAGATGATACCAAGAGAGCAGTGACCACAGATCACATTAAAAACAACGCCGTCACCTCAGATAAGCTGCGATCAGATGCATCAATAGATGCCAGCAGAGCAGTGACCACGGATCACATTAAAGATAATGCTGTGACAGAGGCAAAGCTTGAACAAGCTATAAAGGACAAACTGGCTGCTGTATTATCTCCGGAACTGGTACAGGAGATCATAGATGCCCGTGGAATAAAAGCCAATCTGGGAAACCGCCTGGATGAGTCCTTGACAAAAGGAGGACAATTGAGAAGTAAAGTTGTGGGGATGGACCAGCTCGATGCTATCACAAAGGGTAAACTTGTTACCAACGGAGATAGCCACGACCATTCAGGGGGAGATGGCGCCAATATCATGCACAGCTCTTTAATCAAGGATGATGGTATTAATCCTCATGTGACAACTGCTGCAAATATAGATAACACAGGTGGCGTTAATCAAATAGTAACTCAAATCAATGCAGGTATGGGTGTAATAAACAAGAAAAATATCGATCCTGCTTCTGGTGCAAGGGGCTGGGTGAGATTGCCGTTTTTGCCTAAGAAATACTCGAACGCTCCAGAGTTCGAGCACTTTATTATTCATTCAAATAGTGGGTCAACGGGTGCAAAAGGAAATATGGAGATTCCTGTCCCTCCAGGAGCTACTAAGATTAAAAAATTCAGGATTTCAGGAAATGTGAATTCTAATGGAATAACATTCAGCCTTTATCAGAGTGGTTGGAATAATGCGACTAATAATTATATAAATAATATTATACTAAGTGGAATCGCTATAAATGGCGCTCCATTTAATGAACTGTTCACAATAGACAGGTCGATAGATCCTGAAACTCATACTATAGCTCTTTATGTCGTTGCTAATGGCAGTTCAGATATCTTTTTGGTTGCAGCTGAATTTGAATAAGGAGGTAAAATATATGGAGAAAATAGGCAAGGTTAAGGAAGGGCAAAATTGTCTGATCGTCTCTCTGTCAGGCGATCAAAGTTATGTAATGATTTTTAATGAAAATAACGAGCTAATTCGTCATAGCCAGACTAAAGGAGCAACCGAAATACAACATGTGGTCAATCCTGGAGAATATAGGGTGGAAACCGATGGGAAGATTAAAAGACTAAGTTACAAGCTAATTAAATTTGAGGCAGAAACTGATGTCACTCACCCAACAAATCAGTAGATTTCGCTTAACCGTATTAGTATAGTTGGGAGAATATACCTCGGTTTTTTCCATCTGAAAAAGTTATACAAAAATAGACCACAATATTCATTTGAATATATTTACCCCAACATGTCTGCGGACAATAACTTTAATATAGCATGAAGACATACTTTATCATGGAGGGCTGCCGTATATTCCATACGGAACATGCGGGAAAAGGCAGATTGCCGTACCCAACATGGATTAGGGAAAGATGGGATATCCCGGCATATCAATATGTGTCTGGGCGCCCGGATCTCTCGAAGGCATGAAGCGCTGGTCCTCTGCCTGGCGGCTGTCCTGCAAGATCAAGCAGGAAGAGTTTTTCCGGATTTATTTTTTAAAATCAAAGTTTTCACTGGTTGCTTCAGGCGGGAAACAGGGAGTGATTCAGAACTTATTGTAAATATTGTCCCGGATCCTCTGCGGTGAATAAAATCAAACACCGCAAAGCACACCAAGAACGCAAAGTGGACATAGAATAAGTATCAAATATTAGTTTCTCAACTATAATTAAACAGGATATAAAATCAATCAAGGAGGAGTAAAAATATGGTAAAACTTAGTGAAAAGCAGATCAAAGCTGAAGAAAAATTAAAAGGGATTCACCCTGACAACGAATTTTTCTGGGATGAAGAAACCGGAAATCCCAAATTCATCAAGGGCAGGCTTTCTGTACCATCGGCTGAAAAGTCCGAAGCGATCGCCCGCAAATTCATTGAGAACAGCAAGGACTTACTGGACATGCAGAAAGGACTGGAGGAAAAGCTGGAATTCTCGCATGAAGAAACTGACAATCAGGGATTCCGCCATGTATATTTCCGTCAGATCCTGCAGGGTCTTCCAGTATTCGAAGGCTCTACCCAGGTTCACATAAACCCTGACGGGGAGGTTGTGGCGTACAAGGATTACCGTATCTCAAAGGTGGATGTTCAGCTAAAGCCGAAGATTACAGAAAAGTCTGCTGTCGAGACAGCGCTTAAGGATCTTGGCAAGGGGACAGCGAACATAAAAATAAATGCCCATCTCATGTTGTTCAGGGACAGCGAGAAAAAGCAGCATCTGGTATGGGAGGTCGAATGCCTGGTCAGCGGCGAGCTGGGAGCCAGATACTGGTTCGTGGATGCCCACTCCGGGAAGATACTCTATAAATTCGCCCAGATCAGAAGGGCGTTATCGCGGATGACATATAACGCAAAAAATAAAGAAGTTCTGCCTGGAGACCTCGTCATAAAAGACAGTCAAAAAACATCTGATAACGTAGCCCAGTCAGCCCACGACCATGCTGAAACAGTGTACAAATACTACAAGGATACATTCGGCAGGGACAGCTATGATAACAGCGGTTCAAAGCTGGTGTCATCGGTACACTTCGGGCAGAACTACAATAACGCCTACTGGAGTGACTACTACACGCAGATGGTGTACGGCGACGGTGACGGACAGCGGTGGAAACCCCTGGCTTATGCCCTTGATATCGTGGGTCATGAGCTTACCCATGCCGTTACCTCAGGAACTGCGAGGTTCGTTTATGCCGAGGAAGCAGGGGCGCTTGATGAATCATTTGCCGACGTTTTTGGAGTGATGGTCTCAAACGACGACCCGATAACGGACTGGGAAATGGGAGAAGGTGTTTTTACCCCACAAAAGTCAGGTGATGCTCTTCGCGACCTGTCCGATCCACCAAAATATGACCAGCCTGATCATATGGACGACTACAGTCGCCTGACGCCAGGAGAGCTGCCGGATGATGATAAAAACGATAACGGATACGTTCACTTCAACAGCGGCATCCCCAACAAGGTCGCGTACCTGATTGTGGAAGGAGGAACACATCACGGCATCGCAGTCAAAGGCGTGGGTAGAAAGAAAGCCGAGCAGATATATTACATAGCTCTGACGCAGTATCTGAGCAGTTCGACACCGAGCAGGTGGACCTTCAAACAGGCACGTTTTGCCCTGCTGAACGCATGCCGCCAGTTGTACGGAGATACCGGAACCGAATATGCTGCAATCAAGAACGCATGGGCGTCGGCAGGAGTTGAAGAGCCGGCTGATAATGCCGGTTTAATTCAAAAAGAAGTTTCGCCAAATATTCTTATTCCTGATAATAATCCTGCAGGTATCAGGAGTGTAATCACTGTTCCGGAACAGGGTCTGCTGAAGGACATCGGTGTAAGCGTTAAGATCAATCATACCTATATCGGTGATCTCAGGGCAACTCTGATATCACCATCTGGCGAAAGTGTGGTTTTGCATGATCGCCTGGGTGGTTCAAGTAAGAATATCGATAAGACCTATGACCTGAATTCCTCACCTGCCTTCAGGACATATATGGGGGATCAGATCAAAGGGGACTGGGTTCTTCAGGTAACAGACAATGCCAGGGCGGATAAAGGAACTCTGTTGAAATGGGGACTCAGGCTATCAGCGCAGAAAGCGGAAAAAACGACTTTCAAGAAAGAGATTTCCCCGAATCTGCAGATCCGGGATAATGACTCTGCAGGTATAGAAAGTCTTATCAAAATCGATACGTCGGGTAAGATCGTAAACCTGGATATCTCTGTTGACATCAATCATACATGGATAGGTGATCTCAGAGTAGTTCTGCTCTTACCTTCTGGCGATAATGTTACACTGCATAACAGGACTGGCAAAAACGGAAAAGATATTAAGAAAATATACAGCACTAAATCTGACGAGTCATTGAGATCTGTGATCGGGAAGGATATCCGGGGAGACTGGAGGTTGAAAGTCATGGACCTCGCGAGAGAGGATACGGGAGTTTTGAACAGATGGGGGATAGAGGTTATATACGAATGAGGCTTAAGTATATTTGCTTAAAAATATAAAGGAGTATAAAGTCTGATAATCCGGGAGGAATTATGGGCAATAGATTCAGAATAGAAGTTAAAAAGCATGAGGCAAATAGTCAGAATTTTGTATCAAAGACTAGAAAGCCATGTTGTTCAAAAACCAGAAGTTCACCGGTTGATAGGGTTCTATTTCTGCAAAGAACAATAGGCAACCAGGCTGTGCAGAGGCTCATAAAGTCTGGAACGCTTCAGGCTAAGCTTAGAATAGGCGTGCCCGGCGATGTTAACGAGCAGGAAGCTGATCGGGTGGCAGATGCGGTGATGAGGATGCCACAGCCGCAGGCAGTATCAAGTGGTACACCTTCCATCCAGAGGGCGTGCCCGAACTGTGAAAATGAAGAACTGAAGAGGCAACCGATAAAAGAGGAAGATGAAGAGGAGAAGCTGCAAAGGAAACCAGTAGAAGAGGAGGAGGAAGAGGTTCAGGCGAAGGCAACATCAGGCAGTATCTCTGAAATAAATCCTGATATCGAATCACATATCCAGTCCGTTAAAGGTGCAGGGCAACCATTGTCTGCATCCGAAAGGACATTCTTTGAACCGCGCTTCGGGGCTGATTTTAGCAATGTGCGTGTGCACAACGACACGCGGGCAGCCGATGTGGCTCAATCGGTCAATGCCCGTGCTTTTACCATCGGGCACGATGTGGTGTTCGGTGCAGGACAATATTCTCCGGGTACGTGTGAAGGACGACGTTTGCTGGCACATGAATTGACACATGTTCGCCAGCAGCGATCTTCATTGAATAGCTTATTAATCAATCGCTACCCATGGGGGGCATTGGAAGAACAGGCGATCAACAGGGGAAAAAAATCGGAAACCAAGACCAAGACAGCTGTCGCGTCTGGTGTTAAAATATGTTATGTTCCTTTATCAATTTTTCCTAATTGGCTACCTAATTGGGCAGCGCCAGCAAACCATGCATTTATAGAGTTCGACGATGGATGGTCTGCAGGTTTTACAATGCTGGAAGGCGAAAATAAAGAAGATGCCAGGGTAATCTCTCCAGAGCCGAGACGAAATGACTCGCGAAAATGGTGCTTCAATGCAGAAAGAAAAGATTCTGAAGAATGTCAGTCAAAACCGATCAATGATGTAAAGAGTTGTATACAAGCAGAAGCAAGAAAAAATCCTGGTAAATACCATCTCATTAGAAATAACTGTGGAGATTGGGTAAAAAGAACATTTGATAATTGCTGCTTAAAACCAAATACTCCATGGCATATCTATTAATTTTGGAATTTGAATTATTTTGAGATGATATGCAGGAAATCATAAGGACTATATAATAATGTAAAATTTCAAGAGATAACAATGAGTGAAGTAGTCAGAGCATCGGTCAAAGCACCTGAGACAAAAAAAAAGAGTCAGGTTTCACAGGTGCAGAAAGTTAATTTCCACCATCCTGCCAGTTCACCTGTTGAACAAATTCTCTATATGCAAAGAACAATAGGCAACCTGGCTGTCCAGAGGCTCATGAAGTCCGGAGCGCTTCAGGCTAAGCTCAGGTTAGGCGCGCCTGGCGATGTTTACGAGCAGGAGGCTGACAGGGTGGCGGATGCGGTGATGAGGATGCCTGAGACGCAAGTTTCAAAAGTTGCAAATTCAAGCAGAATCACGGGCAATACTGTTCAGAGGAAATGTCAACAATGTACGAAAAAGCTTGATAAAGAAGAAGAGGAAATTCATACTAAAGAGGCGAAAGGCAAGACTCCAGAGATCATGCCTGAGGTGGAGAATAGTATCAGCGCCATACGAAGTGGCGGTCAGCCTCTACCTGAGTCTTTGCGCACTTTTTTTGAAAATCGCTTCGGGCAGGATTTCAGCCAGGTGCGTGTGCATATGGGGCAGAAGGCAGCGGAATCAGCAAACTCTATCAATGCCCTGGCCTACACAGTTGGTAAAGATGTGGTTTTTGGGGGGGATCAATACCAGCCCGGTACAAGCATGGGTAAACATTTGCTGGCTCATGAGTTGACACATGTTGTGCAGCAGAGTGGAACTAATACAACTATTCAAAGAATGCAGCCATGTCCTCACAGTTGGCCAAATATTATTCCTTCGGGATGGCAAAGTTATCATGGCCCTACTGCTGTATTCCATTGTGGGTTCCGTGTAATTCTAGAAAATCGTATTCCAACACCTGATGATCCTCAAAACGAATGTGTTTATGACCAAACGGGTGCTCTGGTTGACCTGAATCATCCTTATGCCGGTTGCAGAGGTACTCCTAACCAATATGATTCATCTGAAAGCCCTATTTCCCATACTATTAGGGATACGGGGGGAATATTATATGCCGGTCCAGAAGCTTTCATAACTTCCAGGGTATACGATATTAGTCAGGCTATCGCCGGAGCAATCAGAGTTGTACAAACTGTTGGTAATATTGCAGGATCAATTATTGATGCATTGGGACGGGCGATAGTGTTGGGTATTCTAACAGGAAGAGCTACTGTTGATCCGACAAATTGGATATTCCGGGGTTTGCCCTCAAGGTCGATCAGGCATTTAAATGTAATTGGAGGTATTTTATCTTCTATATCTTGGAGTCAGAATTTAAACAATTTGTTAATTAATATTACACGAAGATTGGATAGTTTTCCAATTTCGGGATTAATAAATGAAATTGAAGAAGATATAAACCAGGCTTTAAGAAACAGTAACCCGAATGCTCTACAAGTTAGTGCCTCTAATATTGGAACACTGTCCCTGCTTCACTTAATAGATTTCCTTCATAGCCAGGGAATTATTCAGTATGTGAGACCACCTGAAGATATAGCCAGGGAAGAATTAAATGAGTGAGATGCTAATTATTTATAAATAGATTTATTTATTAAAATAAATATGGCATGACATGGAGTATTAATATGAGTAAAAAGCAAATTTAATTAATAAAACTTCGATCGCAAAAGAGGGGGAAAAACAGCAAAATTATGCGGTTTCAAAGTTAAAATCAAATGGAAGAGAGGCTGGAAGTCGATAGAATAGTCTTTGCAATTTTCTTATAAATCTAAAATTATACTAATAATATAAGAATATAAAATTTCAAGGTGATAACAATGAGTGAAGCAATCAGAATAGTGGTCAAAGCGCCTGAGAAAAAAAAAGAAAATCAGGTTTCACAGGTGCAGAAAGGTAATTTCTACCAGCCACTCAGTTCACCTGTTGAACAAATTCTCTTTCTTCAAAGAACGATCGGCAACCAGGCTGTGCAGAAGCTCATGAAGTCGGGAGCGCTTCAGGCTAAGCTCAGGATAGGCGCGCCCGACGATGTTTACGAGCAGGAGGCAGATCGGGTGGCGGAAGCAGTGATGAGGATGCCGGAGCCGCAGTTTTCTCATGTTGTAAATCCAGACAGAACCAGTGGCAACATTGTCCAGAAGCAATGTCCCAGATGTACGAAAAAGCATGGAAAGGAAGAAGAAGTGATACAGACCAAAATGGCTGCCGGACATACCCCTGAAATCACACAAGAAATGGATAACAGCATCTGCGGTACCCGCGGAGGTGGGCAGCCCCTGCCTGAATCTGTTCGCAGTTTCTTCGAGCCGCGTTTATGCCATGATTTCAGCCGTGTGAGAGTGCATAATGATGTAAAGGCATTCGAATCCGCACGGATGCTCAATGCAAAGGCGTATACACTTGGCTCTGATATCGTGTTCGGAGCAGGGCAGTATGCTCCAGACACGGCTGAAGGTAAACGGTTGGTCGGACACGAGCTTGCTCATGTGATCCAGCAGGATAGGGATTGGAATAACATTATACGCAGGTACACTGCTGCAGAACGCACAACATGTCCCTGCCTTGACTGGTCTCTTATTAGAATGAATACGACTGCCAGATTGATGGTAGCAGGTGGCTCATTCACAGGCAGGTTTTATGCCTCAGCATTCATGCGGCGTTATCTGGACGGGATTAGCAGCGATGCATACGTGAATTTCAATGATTTTAAATCTGATACGGGAGGTGCTGCAGCGTTGACTTCAGCCAACAACGAACTGAGCAACCGGTTCCTTGCCGAGGCAGATAGTTTATCCTGCGGCGGTTCCAGACGCGGTGTGACCAGAAGTGTGACGGTTCCGGGGCACTTTACATATGGCACAGACCTGTTTTATGCAATGGGGGGATTTTCACTGGAAGCTCAGGGTACAGGTTCTGTCGAAAAAACTTGTAATGAGACCGGAGCCTGTACAGGTATTACGGCTATAATAGATATCCGTTACCGTGTCAATGATCTGTATGACTGGAAAGCTGACCCCGGAGGCTGCACACCCAGTACCGGGGAATCCGGCTGCACTGCAAACACAAAAACCGTTACATTACCTGTCATCGGACTTATCTGCGATGAATGCCTGAACCGGCTGGCTATCCACGGCTGGGCGAGTGAGTTCATGGTCAAGGTGCGGGGAAGTGCAAGTGGTTATACCATTAGAGGCCCCTGCGGTTTCCGAAATCCCACAACAGAACCGAACACCAGGGATAATCAGCGTGGGGATTCTTGAACATGAAATAATATGATTCATTGCAGAGGGATAGAGATGAGAGAAAAGACCAGTTCCACAACCAGAACCGATGATTCAAAGAAAGAGGATCAGGTTTCCAGGATACGAAAAACTGAATCCATGCAAAACTCAGGATTGCCAGCCCGGCGATGTTTACGAGCAGGAAGCTGACCGGGTGGCGGAGCAAGTGATGCCTGAATATCCGTACAGGTTTTTTTTTAAGCCGCTGTTTGGCTATGGTTTCAGCGGGGTGAGGATGCCCCTGAAACGAGTGCTGGAAAGATGCTGATTGCTCATGAATTGACGCATACGATACAACATGGAACTCGTTTGAAAAGTACATCAAGCAATTTAAATAGAAAATTAATATTTATGCAAACAGAAACTCAGAATAATAATAAAGAGGCATTGCGTGAAGAACACCAGGAATTAGCCGAAGGTCTCCTTTACACCCACACCCGCATCAACTCCAACACCAAAAAAACCTTAGAATCGACCTCATTCCTCTACGCCCTCATCGAACTGCTCAGCGAAAAGGGATTGATCTCGATCGAAGAACTGGACGCGCGAAAAAATCAGGTCGCAGAGCGGCTGGTAAAGAATTTCGTAGAGAGCGGCATGGGGCTTATGTTTCAAGATCCGGAGGAAGACAAATACACGTTCGAACATGAAGCCCGTGTGGACTGCGGGAGCAGGCTGCATACATGCAAGGCTATGTGCTGCAAGTTTCCTTTTGCCCTGTCTAAACAGGATGTGGAAGAGGGCATCATCCGCTGGGAGTTCGGGAGACCGTATCTTATCGCACACGATACTGATGGTTACTGCGTTCATATGGACAGGAAGACGTACCATTGCAAAGTGCGCGACCACCGCCCTGTGCCGTGCAGGGGTTTTACCTGCGAGAATAATCAAAAATGGCATGTTTGGAATGACTATGAGGCAAAGGTGATTAACCAGGAAATGATTGAAAAGATCAATCAGGATAACAGCAAAATTTATTCGATTTTCAAGGACAAGCAGGAACATTTTATCGAACTGCTGTCCGTGAAGGAAGAAATATTTTCTCGCCCCGACCTGTAAAAATCCTTTTTCCTTTACAATTATGCTCACTCATGCCACCGAATTATTAATGGAAGCCTCAGCATATAAAAATATATTTACAATGTAAACGAAAACTATTTAAGGTTAGCCCTCTAATACTAATATGTTCGCTAAAAAACGAACAAGATAAGCGGGTTTTTTTTAACGATACCACCCCACTCCCCTTCCCGCTTATCTTACTCTTATTACATAGGAAGATAGAAAGGGAAAATGCCATAAAGATGTATAAGATCAAACCATGAAGGGAATTTACGTCCTGATACTGAGACTGGATAAAGAAACAGTAATTCAGGTGGGAAAACTTGGAAAGGTCAGGTTCAAGAAAGGTCATTATGCATATATCGGTTCTGCGCTGGGAACAGGAGGTTTCAAGCGCGTAACAAGGCATTTCAATGTTGCATCGGGTAAAAACCTGACAAGAAAATGGCACATAGATTATCTTTTACCTGATTCAGAAGTAGTATGCGCCGTACTTATACCCGCAGATGAAAGCATCGAATGCAGCGTGGCAAAGGCTGTTGGGGAGTTCTGCAGCGCGATACCGGGTTTCGGATGCAGCGACTGCTCATGCCATTCACATTTATTCTTTTCAAACGAAAGTATCATAATAGGCAAGACCATTTAGATATTAACATGGACATAGGAATAATCGGCGGTTCAGGATACACAGGCGGTGAACTGCTGCGCCTGCTTGCGGGTCATCCTGAAGCAAATGTGGTTGCAGTTACGTCCCGAAACAGGAAGGGACAGAAAGTTAGCGATACGCATACTCATCTTCGTAAAATTTATGATATTGAATTTGAAGACCTTGGCGCGGATGATGTCGCCTCCCGTTCTGACGTCGTGTTCACGGCTGTGCCCCACGGCACTGCAATGCAGGTCGTCCCGACGCTTCTTGAAGCAGGCGTGAAGGTAATAGACCTGAGCGCGGATTACAGGTTAAAAACAACTGTTTTTGAAAAAGTGTATAAAATGAAGCACACCGACCCGAGGGACGCTGTGTACGGTATACCTGAACTTCATCCCGAAGTTCCGGAACAGAGTTTTATCGCAAACCCCGGATGCTACCCGACAGGAGCGTCGCTTGCAGCCGCTCCCCTGGCTGATGCAGGGCTTATCGAGCGTGCGGTCTTTGATTCAAAGAGCGGCATATCAGGCGCAGGCGCTGAGCCCTCCCTGGTGTCTCATTATCCCAACATGGCAGAGAATATCCAGGCGTACAAACTCACGAACCACCGCCACCGCGCTGAGATCGTTCAGGAACTCACCCGTCTTGATGCGACGCTAAAAAAGATCAGCTTTACGCCTCATGTGATACCCTCAGTACGCGGGATATTGACTACGGCGCATATTTTTGTTAAGAAAGAACTTGACATGGATGAATTGACTGAGATCTATAACAAATTTTATAAAAACAAGCCTTTCATAAGGCTTATCAATGGAATACCGATGCTGGGAGGCGTACGCGGCTCGAATTTCTGTGATATCGGCTTTGAGATCGAACAGGGAAGCGACCGAATAGTTATTATATCAGCAATAGATAATTTAGTTAAAGGAGCGTCAGGTCAGGCGATACAGAACATGAACCTTATGTCAGGGTTAGATGAAACGATGGGTTTGTGGACTCCTGCAACTGCTCCATGAGGAGACCATATGTACGTAAAAGAAGCGATGAATAAGAAAGTAATTACCTGTAAACCAGGTGACAATATTGGCACGCTTGTAGAATTGTTCAAGAATAACCATATAAGCGGAATGCCGGTTGTTGAAAAAGAGAAAGTTGTCGGAATAGTGTCAGAAACAGATCTTCTCAAATTATTTAAAGCGCCCGAAGTCTCGAGTGATATGTTCCTCCCAAGCCCGTTCGAGATAATAGAGATGCCAATAAGGAGCGTTATGAGGTTTGAAGAGTTCAAGAAAGCGCTTGGTGATATACATATGAAACAAGTCCGGGATATAATGAAAAAGAAAATCTATACTACATCACCAGATTCAACTTTAGAAGATGCGTCCAACATGATGGTCAAGCAAAAGGTGAACAGGCTCCCGGTCATAGAGAACGGAAAACTGGTAGGTATCCTGGTGAGAAGCGATATAATCAGGGGATTATCAAAATAACAGGAATAATCATCCATGAAATACGTTGAGGGCGGCATTTGCGCGGTAAAGGGGATCAGGGCGAGCGGCATAAAACAGGGAAAGAACGGTCTTGCCATAATGGTCGCAGATGCCAGAAGGCTTTCTGCGTCCGGGGTTTTCACGCGGAATAAAGTCATTGCCGCACCTCTTATTATTACGCGGGAAGCGCTTTCAAAAGGAGAATTGAAAGCCATTATTGCTAACAGCGGATGCGCAAATGCGTTCACGGGCGAGAAGGGCATGCAGGACGCAAGATGGATGGCGCGGCTCCTTGCGGAAAAACTCAAATGCAGACCTGAAGAGATCGGCGTGGCTTCCACGGGTGTTATCGGGCGGTATCTTGACAGGACATGGCTTGCAGGACATATTGATGAGGTATACGACAGCCTTTCAGATTCAAAAGAAGCATCTTCTGCCTGCGCCCACGCGATCATGACAACAGACACCACGATGAAAGAGGTTGCCATAGAACTTGGCAACGGTGTGCGCATAGCAGGCATAGCCAAGGGTTCGGGGATGATAGAACCCAACATGGGCACCATGCTTGCGTTCTTATTTACAGATGCAGCTTTATCAGGGAAATCACTTGATGCCTGCCTGAAAAAAGCTGTGGATAAAAGTTTCAACATGGTCGTGGTGGACGGCGACACGAGCACAAATGATATGGCGCTCCTTACTGCTACCGGGTACATGGAATGTGATGAAAAAACATTCCAGGACGGGCTTGACCATGTGTGCATCAGTCTTGCAAAGATGATAGCAAAGGACGGTGAAGGCGCGACCAGGCTTATAGAGGTAAAGGTCAGCGGCGCGAGGACAGAACCGGATGCAAAAGCGGTCGCCAAGGCGATCGTGCGCTCGCCGCTTGTGAAGACCGCGATCTACGGGAAGGATCCCAACTGGGGAAGAGTGGTCGCAGCAGCAGGGTATTCCGGAGCCGAGATTGACCAGGACAGGATCTCACTGAAGTTCTCAGGAAATAAAAAAGAGGCTGTTCTTGTTGATTCAGGCAAGATAGTAGAAGGAAAGCTTGATGAGTTAAAGAGCATTATGGAAAGCAGGGAGATCATCATCGAGGTCGATATTGGTCTTGGTAAAAACACCGCTATTGCGTGGGGCTGCGACCTGACTTATGATTACGTTAAGATCAACGCCATGTATACGACCTGAAATTGAAAATAATACCATTTTATTGCTTAAAATTAAATTCAGGTTTAAATGGTTGATTTTAACTGTTTTTCCGAAGGTAATAAACCATAAAAACTGTATAAACTATTAAAACCAATTAAACTGTTAAAACTGATTACAACTGTCGCTGGCTATATGTGACCGGGATTACAAAGAAATATTTGCAAGACATATGAAATTTAAATCAAAAGAAAATCAGGTGATAATATGAAACTAATGCAAATCGTTGTGTTATTCCTGTCCCTGTTCGTTATGCTTGGTGGGCTGTCTCTACCTATATGGTGGAATGCTGCCCAACCCCTTATATTCAGTATTCCTGGGTACTTGGACGGTGTGGTCAGGGATATGACTGGATTACTGGATCTCGTATTGAAAAGTTTATAGGCAACCTAAATACTGGGATGGTTGAACTTCTATCATGCGAATACTAGAAATAATTGTTACATTCCTGCTTCTGCTGATCGTACTGGCAGGTATGTCGATCCCTCTCTGGTGGGACTATGCCTCGCCTTACATATTCAAACTTCCCCAATACATAACCGGCATTATTAGCGATATAAAGGATTTTGTTGATATGATATTGAAAAGTCTGTAGAAGCGGATGCTCACTTTTTTTCTTCAAATACGAATTTGCAGTGATCATACCCTGTCCCGAAACATTCTGTTTCTTTGAAGGTATAATCAATGCCAAATTTGTTTGAAAATATGCCTTCTAATATCCCCTCGTCCATGGAGCAGAGCGTTTTCCCAACATTGGGCATCTTACTGCAGTGGTAACATCCAGTTACCATTACCGCAGCGTTGTTGTTGATGACTTTCATATCCCCCAGCTTCTGTGATCTCCAGAACTCTGGAAGTTCCTGTAACAATCCCGACTCATCATCGGATTCGAACTCAGGTCCCAGCCTGACGCCTATATCCCTTCCCAGCCGTTTCATGATAGGTTTCGGGTCAAAACCGTATGCTTCCATACCATATCTGACGGTTTGAAAAATATGCATCATTAAAGAATCCCCATTCAGCCCGGATATCTCGAAAGTATCCATATTCTTTTGATAATGTTTCATCATGGGCATTTCTGAATAGGCAACGCAAACAGAATTCAGAAAAAAATATTTTTTTCTTTTATCATCAGGAGACGATTTTTCCAGGATAAGATTTAGTTTCTCGAGATCATCCAGGTGCACAGATATTGTTGATTTGGCTTTCCCGGATTGCTCAACAAGGTCATCGAATGAGGCAACTCCTTTTCTTAACGTCTCAAGTATTTTCAACTTGACAGGGCTATCAAGGGCAACTATACCGTTTTCTGTAGAATAAATCATCATATTCCGGTCTTGACCCATGATTTCTAAATGGTCTTAGTAATATAAATAATGTTCGTTTTTGTACGAATATAGTCAGGAAGATTTAAATATCGGATAATTATTCAAATAACCTGTCAAGCAGCCAGTTGGGGTCGAACCTGACAAGGTCCTTATAACTCTGACCCACGCCCAGGAACAATATGGGCTTGCCTGTAGTGTATGCTATGGATATGGCTGCCCCGCCTTTTGCATCCGCATCCTGTTTTGTCAGTATCGTGCCGTTAAATGGGACAGCGCTGTTGAAAAGTCTTGCGCGCTCAACAGCATCGTTTCCCGCCACTGCTTCATCAACGAAGATGATAAGGTTCGGATTGTTCACCCTGCACACCTTTTTTAACTGGTCCATCAGGTTGATATTGGTATGCAGCCTTCCGGCTGTGTCAGCAAGCACTACATCCTTGTGTTTTGCCTTCGCGAACTGGATGGCATCATATATTATCGCAGCCGGGTCAGCTCCTTCCTGATGTTTTATGAGTTTTACCCCGAGCGACTCCGCATGGATCTCTATCTGCTCGATAGCGCCGGCGCGGAAGGTATCGCCTGCTGCGATCACAACTGAATATCCCTGCTCTTTGAAACGCTCAGCCATCTTTGCTATGGTCGTGGTCTTGCCTGTGCCGTTCACACCCACGAAAACGATGGTCACAGGTTTTGCAGAGCTCTTAATATAAGCATCAAAATCAAATGAGTCCACGGAAATTACTTTTGAGATAGCCTGTCTGAGGGCGTTTTCTACGATCTTCCCCGCATCCGAGCCGATCTTCCTGCGGCTTCCCACCAGTTCAGTTTTCACGTTATCTACTATTTTTTCGGCAACTGGCAGAGCCACATCGCTTTCAAGAAGCGCTATCTCAAGCTCCCACAGATGGTCCTTTATGCTTTTCTCTTCGATGATGAATTCCTGTTCGAGAACGGCGGCTTTGATCTTCTGGATAAAGCCGATCTTTTCAGGGATATTTTCCGCTTCTACTCTCGCTTCTTCTGTTTTGACCGGGGCTTCTGCCTTTATTTCCTCTTTTTCTTTATCTTCTATTGCCCCACCGAGGATCTTTTTGAAACCGCTGAGCTTTTCTTTGAGCTTATCGAACATATTTATTCGGCGCTCATGGGTGTCCGTGACTGCTGCTGCATCTGGACTGTCCTCTCGATGTTTTGCATCTCTTCTGCCAGCTTTGAGAAGGCATTGTTCATCTGTTCAAAATATTTTGTAAGTTCTTCTTTCCTTTTTTCAAGGAATACTTTAGCATCTTCTGTTTTCTTTTCAACGCTAACGCCAGCGCCAATACCTATCACGACTTTATCCGTGCTTGTCAGTGTTGCATTGACAAATGAACCGAAACCGATAGGCACAAGTGTCTCTTTTCCCGCCGGCTCGTCTTTCAGGGCTGTAATTGTTGCAAGAGCGGTTTCAAGGTCCTTGAGAGTCAGCTTTAACATGTTGATCTGCTGACCTATCGCCTCAGCCTGGTACTGGTACTGCTGGTGCCGTCCTGCAAGCTCCTGGAGCTGCTGCTGTGTCAATCCGGCATCGCTCATGCTTTGACCTCTTCCACTCCTTCGATCTTTATCAGCCTGCGCTCGAGCCCATGTTCGCTTCCTATTAATGAATAGGCTTTCTCCATTGCGTTATTTTTGTTCTGCGATGTTACTTTTTTAGAAAAGTGTTCCCATTTTAATCCTGCTTTAAATTTCCCTTTGACAGTAAAATCCATAATATCACCTTAATTGGGCTTTGTCATAGACTCACTCGGATATATAACTAACTTCCTGGATGAAGCCTGGAAACTATGGCGTCAACAAACCGTTGGATTAGTGGCATGAAAACATATTACGATCCATCCGTAACGCTATATTTATATATTTCCGTAACGCAATAAGAACTATTATGGCTGAGAGAAAATATACGCGATGGAAAAAATGCCTGATATGCAGCGATTTTGTGAAACTGATGTTCCCTGAGGACGCAAAAAACTTGCTAATAATTTACGAGCCGCAGGAAGGGATGAGCAACGAGAGCAGGAACTGGAAAAAAAAGCAGCTTGGATACATCCACAAAGCATGTCTTGAGAAAGCGAATTCAATGCTAAGGATTAAGTCCATTGATGCAGACGAGTGTGTGGATGAGGTCGGATAGTGGCTTACAAAGATATACGCGAATTCATAGAAGTCCTTGAAAAAAAAGGCATGCTCAAAAGGATAGAAACAGAGGTCAGCGCAGAACTCGAAATAACTGAAATACTTGACAGGGTCGTAAAAAAGAACGGTCCTGCGCTCCTGTTCGAGAATGTGAAGGACAGCAGGATACCAGTATTTGCCAATGCCTTTGGCACAATGGAGCGCATGTGCCTTGCGCTTGAAGTGAACAGCCTTGACGAGATAGGCGCACGCATACAGAAACTCCTTGAGTTCGAAGCTCCGGCGAGCATCTGGGAAGGAATAAAGATGCTCCCGATGGTGGCAGAACTATCATCATTTCCCCCGAAGCATGTGAAAAGCGGTCCATGCAAAGAAGTGATACTCAGGGAAGGTTTTTCGCTTGATGAATTTCCCATACTGAAATGCTGGCCAGGCGACGGCGGGCGATTTATCACTCTTCCGCTTGTTTTCACAAAAAATCAAAATACAGGCAGGCAGAACGTGGGGATGTACAGGATGCAGGTCTATGATGGACAGACCACAGGCATGCACTGGCACATACATAAGCACGGTGCCAGGGACTATGCAGATGCGCAGACGAACGGGAAAATAGAAGTAGCGGTTGCCATTGGCGCCGACCCTGCGATCGTATATTCAGCCACAGCGCCGCTTCCAGATAACATCGATGAGATGATGTTCGCAGGGTTCCTTCGCAAAAAGAACGTTGAGCTTGTAAAATGCGAGACCGTTAACCTTTTTGTCCCCGCGCATGCTGAGATCATACTTGAAGGATACGTTGATTCAAAAGAGCGGCGCACGGAAGGACCGTTCGGCGACCATACGGGTTACTATTCGCTTGCTGATGAGTTCCCGGTATTCCACATAACCTGCATCACCCACCGCAAGAACCCGATATACAATGCTACTGTTGTCGGCATCCCGCCTATGGAGGACGCCTACCTTGGCAAAGCTACAGAAAGGATATTCCTTCCTCTCATGAAGGCGCAGCTTCCTGAGATAGTGGACGTCAACCTTCCGGTGGAAGCAGTCTTTCACAACCTCTGCATAGTATCTATCAAAAAGCGGTATCCTGGGCAGGCAAAAAAGGTCATGTTCGCTCTGTGGGGCATGGGGCAGATGATGTTCGCAAAGACCATCATAGTGCTGGATGACGACGTGAACGTGCAGGAACTGAGGGAAGTGCTGTGGGCGACCACCACGCGCTTTGACCCTGCAAAGGACGTGACGATAATAGACCGCGCCCCGACAGATACCCTTGATCATGCTTCACCGCTTTCCAACCTGGGTTCAAAGATGGGAATAGACGCCACAAGAAAAGGTCCTGATGAGGGCTTCAACCGCGAATGGCCGGATGCTTTAAAGATGGAAGAGAGTGTAAAAAAGCGGATAGACGGACTGTGGAGCGAACTGTTTATTTAATCCCTGCTCAGATCCTCTCCGCCGTAATATATCTGCTGGACAGTATTGTATATGTCCTCCATGCCAGAGCCGTAAGTGGATGAGACCGGGAGCAACTTCTGCCCCGAATCGAATGATCTGAGGGCTGACAGGAACTCGATGCTCAACTGGTTGCGCAGGTTTGGTAT
This sequence comes from Methanobacteriota archaeon, assembly GCA_043729865.1. Lineage (GTDB taxonomy): Archaea > Halobacteriota > Methanosarcinia > Methanosarcinales > Methanoperedenaceae > Methanoperedens. Next base: position 2,149 of record JAYTKX010000146.1, on the reverse strand, counting down.
CTCGTCATGTATCGCGCTGTCAAGTTCCATGAAGTCCTGGCTCCATTTCAATATATCTTCACGTTCTTCATCTTTCAGGAGGTCGGATTTTGTAATGATGCCCATGAAAGGGACATTGAACCTCACCTGTACAGAGGCTGCCTGCAGCATCAGCGTGATAAAGCCCGATGGTGTCTTTGATATAACAGGGTCATAGAGGTAGCCGATTATGGATCTATCAGCGCCGAAAGAATCAACAAGGACTTTTCCCGACTGCCTGAGGGTAAATAATTCCATCTGACCTGGCGTGTCAAAAATAACGTATTCAGTTTCAAAACTTTCTATTGTCTCTTTCATCTCACGAATGTTCAGAGACAGCATATCAGCCGCTATTATCTGCGCGCCATTTGGTCCAACGCCATACTCTTCCATAATATCCTTGAGTTTTATCCATTCCCTGATATCCACATCAGGGACATAGGGAGCGTTCTCTATGCCCGGATCGAGATTCACTGTTACAGCATCATATCCCTGCCCCTGCATCCATCCCAGGAAGGCGCCTGTCAGCGTGGACTTGCCGCTTCCTGCCGAGCCGATAAAGTAAAGGTTAATCATTTGTATCTGGGGAGTAATATCGGTGCTATGAGAAAAGAGTTGTGATGTTAGCTAAATTGAAACTGTATTCGGATTTCGTTGTATTGAAGCATACACTGTTCGCCATACCCTTTGCTTACCTTGGGGCTTTCCTTGCCAGCCTCCTTACCAGCGGTGTTGTGCCGGAACTGCGCATATTGTTCTGGGTCGGGCTTGCTTTCCTTGGAGCCAGGAGCGCGGCAATGGCGCTGAACAATCTTGTGGATAAGGATATTGATGCAAGGAATCCAAGGACTGCTGACCGCGAACTCCCATCAGGGAAGATCACGATGAAAGAGGTCTGGGCAATTATTATTGTTTCATATTTCCTGCTGTTCTTTTCAGCATATCAATTAAACTGGCTCTGCTTCCTGCTTGCGCCCATCATTCCCATTACTTCAATCATATATCCATACCTCAAGCGATTCAGTCCTGTTTCGCATTTCGTGCTCGGGCTGAACCTGGGTTATGCGCCTGTCGGGGGATGGCTTGCGGTTACTGGTATCATCCACTTTCCCTTCGGGGTGTCAGAGTTCGCGATGCTGCTGCTGCTTTTTGCGGTCACGTTCTGGGTAGGGGGATTTGATATTATTTATTCGCTGCTTGATTACGATTTTGATAAAAAAGAGGGGCTCTATTCAGTACCGACGTTTTTTGGGGTGAAGAAAGCGCTGCTGTTATCGTTCGCCTCTCATATCCTGATGCTTGCGCTGCTTGTTGGATTGATGTTCGTGCTGAAGCTGGGGATCGTTTTTAAGGCAGGGCTTGTGGTCATCGCGGCGCTGATATGGTACGAGCACACTCTTGTTAAGGCTGATAATTTTACGAGCATTCCTGTGGCGTTCTTTAATGTAAATGCTGCGGTGAGTATGAGCATGCTGGTTTTTACGGTGGCGGATGTCTTATTCAGATGAAGAATACTACATGATTAATAATTGTATTAACAAATTTATTATAAGATATATCTTTTAATTAATATAAATTAATTATGCCCCCTGGCGGCTTGCTTTTTTTGTTATTATCATAATGCGCATGAAAAAATTTATATAGTTCATCAGTTTAAACTGATGAGACACAAAAATAAAAATATAATTCTTGTTAATAAAAAAAGAGGTAAGGGATATGGTTCAAAACAATAAATTATTCATAGTAATTATCGTAGCATTATTGCAAATACCAATTCGGAGATACGATGACAATCATCACCGAAGGGCAATGGTTCGCAAATGACGAAATCTGGCTGTTGTATGACCCGAGCGGAAATGTAGTAAAAAGATATGATCCCGATGCTAATCTGAATTATGGATTGTTATACTCTAAACGGCTGAGATTTTTACATTTTTGAACGACTGGAAATTCCAAGGTAGATAAAGCAATTCAATATTTAGTGCCGCTGCATAGTTTTGAACCAAAGCACATTTCTGATAACGAGCATTATCTATAGCACGATTCTTAAATTTCCGTAATATTTTAACCGCAGATGAACGCAGATAAACGCGGATACGTTGCTATTAATCTGCGTTCATCGGCGTTATGC
>JAYTKX010000145.1:0-8124 GCA_043729865.1 Methanobacteriota archaeon | reverse complement strand
AAGCGCTCGTTAAGTTCGCAGATGAGAATAAACTCTGATCTTTAAGATAACTTCAACTTTTGTTCATCCTGATGAGGTCAAAAGGTATCATTCCTCTGTGCACCGCAGTCGCCACAAGAGCGCCTCTTATGCCGATCCGGTCCAGTGTTTCGATATCGTCCATGTCCTTTATCCCTCCGCCCACAAGCACATCGTGAGATGATGCTCCAGCGATATCCTTTAGAAAATCCACTTCTATTCCGGCGCTCGTCCCGACCCTGGTAAGCTCCAGGACGATTATATCCCTGATGTCATGATCATTTAACCTTCTTACAAGTTCTACAGGTTCTATTTCCATATTCCTGTCCCTGGCAAGCACTTTCCCGTTCTTCATGTCGATGCTCACGTTGATCCTGCCAGGGAACCGAATGACTGCCTTTTCGATCAGGTCAAATGACGCTGTTTCTGTGCCAAGGATGACAGTATCGGCGATCATTGCGCATTTTTCGACATCGTTCATGTTCTCTGCGCCGATATCTGCCATTGTTCTCGTTTTTCCTGAAATTTCTTTGATCAGTTCAAAATTATCTCCCTGATGCTGCAGCCTGCCAAGGTCGGCGATATAGACCTCGCGCGGTGCCAGCGCGGAAATCAATTCAAGAGGAGATGATGATCCGCATACCCTGCTGCCCGTTACAGGCTTGTATTTTGACCTTTCGCCCCTGACCGCGTGCACTGCAGTACCTCTAAGTATGTCCAGAACGAAAATAATTCGAAACATAAATGTATTAGTGCATCTATCTGATTTAATGTTTATGAAGTTACTAGTAAGTCCTATTAACGTAGAAGAAGCTAACATCTGCAAACTTGCGGGTGTAGATATCATCGACGTGAAAAATCCGAAAGAAGGCTCTCTTGGCGCGAATTTTCCCTGGATGATACAGGCTGTCAAAAAGGCGGCTGGCTCCGTTCCTGTGAGCGCCACCATCGGCGATTTTAATTACAAACCCGGAACTGCGTCGCTGGCTGCTCTGGGGGCGGCAGTCGCAGGGGCTGAATATATCAAGGTCGGATTGTATGATATCAAGACAAAAGAGCAGGCGCTTGATATGCTTGTCAATATCGTTCGTTCAGTGAAAGACTACGATAAGACTAAAAAAGTAGTGGCTTCGGGCTACTCGGATTACAGGAGGATAGGTTCCATCTCCCCAATGGAGCTTCCTGCTATTGGCAGAAAGGCGGGTGTGGATGTTGTCATGATGGACACAGGGATCAAGGACGGGCGCTCCACGTTTGATTTTCTATCAGAAGATGACCTCACAGGGTTCGTGTCAAGAGCAAGAAGCCTGGGGCTTCAAACAGCCATTGCAGGATCGATAAAATTTGAGAATATCACCGCCTTAAACCGGATTTCACCTGATATAATAGGAGTGAGGGGCTGCGTTTGCGGCGGAGACCGCAATTCAGTTATCAAAATTGAGCTTGTTGAGAAGTTAAAAGCCGAGATGATTAGGGTTTAATTTTCATACGGAAAATTTAAATCGAACACGGATGACACAGATAAACTGAAACCTCAGTTTACACGGTATAGGGCATGCTTTGCATGCCCTTCTTATATTTTTTGACGGATTTTCACGTATCCGTGCGTATCCGTGTCATCCGCGCACATCATGGTAATTATCAATACTCCCGTATCACTTCGTAATTCGTAGTTCTCTCTACCGGTATCCTGCCTGCGTTCCTTATAAGATGGATAAGTCTCTCTTTAGGCATATACTCAGGCGTGGCGCCCCCTGCTGCATGCGTGATGCGTTCTTCCATCACCGTCCCGTCTATGTCGTTGGCGCCATAGTGGAGCGCGATCTGAGCCATCTTCTCACCTGCCATCACCCAGTAGGTCTTGATGTTATTGACATATCCGTTCAGTAGAAGGCGCGAGATCGCGATCATCTTAAGGTCGTCAAATCCTGTGGGACCGAACTTTACAATGCCTTTTTTTTGCAGTTCGGTGTTATCCGGATGGAACTTGAGCGGGATGAATGCCTGGAAGCCGCCGGTCTTTTTCTGCGTTTCACGTATCCGCAGTATATGGTCGATAATGTCCTGGGGCGTCTCTATGTGACCATAAAGCATGGTGGCATTGCTCTTTATACCGAGACTGTGCGCGGTCTCCATGACATCAAGCCAGAGCTCTCCGCTTATTTTATCAGGACAGACCTTTTTCCGTGTTCCTTCGTTGAATATCTCACCGCCCCCGCCTGGAAGACCTGTGAGCCCTGCTTTCTTGAGGCGCATAAGCACTTCTTTCACGCCCATTCCTGTCGTTTTTGAAAGATACGCGATCTCAACCGCTGTATATGCCTTTAACGACATCGCAGGATATTTTTCATGAAGCCTGAAAAGCAATTCCTCGTAATATTCAAAAGGCAGTTTCGGATTCAGGGAGCCCACGATATGAAGCTCTGTCGCGCCCATTTTTGAGGCGTTTTCTGCCTTTTCCATAATCTCATCAATAGTAAGGGTGAACGCCCCATTCTGCCCCTCTTCCCTGAAATACGCGCAGAATTTGCATTTTGAGGCGCAGACGTTGGAGTAGTTTATGTGGCAGTTGGTTACGAACATCACCCTGTCGCCGACTGTGTTTTTTCGGACGCGGTCAGCCAGTGCTCCTATGAGGGGGAGGTTTTTTGAGGACAAGAGGAAAATGCCGTCTTCGAAGGAGAGGACTTCTTTTGCCTGTACTTTTTCTATTATGGGGGAGAGTTCGTCCATCTTATGCCAGTTTTATTTGGATTATAGATAAGAGCATCGAAACAAAAGTCTTATTTAGTTTTATATTATATGGTATGTAAAAATCCGAAGGGGTCTAATTGGCGCAGACGACATTAAATTATCTGAATAACAGGAATCTTTTTTCCACTCATTATCTGGAATCACTCGTCAAAGAAAATCCCGAATGGAATGAAGATGTTACGGATGCTTTTAATCTGGCAAAGAAGTTATTCAACAGCCGGAAGGAAAGCTGGAACCGCATGGATGAATCCATGCTGGAGATGTTCCTGATAAGACCCATCTTAAAAGATGCGCTTGGACATCATTTTGTCCCACAGGCAAAGGTGGAACTCAGATAGACCATTATCTGCATGTAACGCCTGTGCAGTGGGGTATCCTGACCAATGGTCGTTTCTGGAGGATATATCACAAGGATACAAGCTACAAGCTGGATAGCTATTATGAGATCGACCTTGCCACCATTCTTGAAACAAACGATATCGAGGGGTTCAAATATTTCTACCTGTTCTTCAGGCTCAATGCTTTCGTAAAAGACGCATCTGGCAGGAGTTTCCTTGAGAGGGTGAAGGATGAAAGCATAGCTTATGCCAAAAAGCTGGGGGTGAATCTCCAGAAGAACGTATATGATGCCATGAGGGTGCTCTCTGAGGGCTTTTTTGAAGGGAAGGATAACGCACTTGTGAAAGATGAAGCCGGTTTAAGAGAAGTGCAGGAGAACACGCTGAAGCTGCTTTACAGGCTGCTGTTCATCTTCTATGCTGAGAGCCTGAGACTGCTTGACAGGGATAATCCTGAATATAAAAAACTCAGCCTTGAATCAATCAAATATGATGTTGCGAATAAAATTGATGGCAGGGAGCTGATTTTGCGTGCTACTACGGATTACTGGAATAAATTGGATACACTTTTTGATCTTATCAACGAGGGAAGCGAATCTGAAAAGTTCATGATTCCAAAGAACATCCTGTCCATTCCCGCATACAACGGCGGGTTGTTCGATCCGAAAAGGAATCCTTTTCTGCAAAATAAGAGAATAGGCGATGAATTCATAGCAAAAGCGATAAACCTCCTTGCGCGCGAAGGGAAGGATTTCATTGACTATTCCACTCTTGGAACAAGGCAGCTCGGTTCGATATACGAGGGGCTGCTTGAGTATAAGCTCAAAGTCGCAGAGGAAGAACTTGTTGCTATTAAGGAGAAAGGGCATGAGAAATGGCTGCCAAAAAAAGAAGCAGAGGGTAAGAAAACCTTTGATGAGATTAGAGGCGGTGCAATATACCTTGCCACGGATAAGGGTGAGAGGAAGGCGACAGGTTCATATTATACCCCTGATTACATCGTAAAGTACATCGTTCGCAACACGCTTACGCCCATACTTGATGAGAGGCGTATTGCCTGGAAAGAAAAAGGATTGGGGGAGCGCCCTTTCCTGCATGATATTCTTTCAATTAAGGTTCTTGACCCTGCGATGGGGAGCGGGCATTTCCTTGTCGAAGCGTGCGAGTTCCTTGCGAACAAGCTCGTTGAAGCCTGGGGTGAGGCGCGCCCTGAAGAACTGGAATCTGTAGAAGTCGCAGAGCATGATGTCCACTGGGCGCGGCGCGAGGTGGTGCGGCACTGCATCTTCGGGGTTGATCTTAATCCGATGGCTGTGGAACTTGCGAAGCTCTCGCTGTGGCTTGAGACAGTGGCTGCGAATAAGCCGTTAACGTTCTTAGACCACCACCTGAAGGTGGGGAACAGCCTTATCGGCGCGAAAGTTGAAGATTTAAAATCGCTGCCTTCCAGGGAGAAAAGAGAAGCCGCAGAGAATGGGAAAAAGCAGCCTAAAGCGTCCACGCTCTGGGATTTTACGGTAAAGAAGCATTTTGAAGAGTTGCTGGCAAAATATGGCGAGTTCGCAGCGCATCCCGATGACGATTTGAAGTCGGTGAAGCAGAAAGAGCAGGAGTATGACGCGCTCCAGAAGTCAGAGATAAACAGGCGACTGCACGAACTTGCTAACGTCTGGGTCTCATCGTATTTCGGCGCCGCGCCGCCGCCTGATGAGTATGCGGAGATGCAGAACGAGATGAACCCGAAGGATTTCCCGGACTGGGGGAAGTGGCGCGGGAGCGATTGGTTCAGGCGCGCGCAGGAAATAGCGGATGATAAGCGCTTCTTCCACTGGGAGCTTGAGTTTCCCGAAAGCTTTTATGAGAAAGGCGCGCCGAAGGAGAATCCGGGCTGGGATGCTGTAGTGGGGAATCCGCCGTATGTGAGGCAGGAGCAGTTGGGAGAGGATAAGGAGTATTTCAAATTGAACTATGCGGTTTATAATTTTGCATCGGACATTTTTGCTTATTTTTATGAGAGAGGCGTCACTTTATTACAAAAAGGTAAGCTAATGGGTTTCATCTCAAATACATTTTCAAAAACAACGGCAAGCCTGGAATTACGAGGGTTCTTAAAAAATTCAGTCCAATTTATCAGCTATGCGGATTTTTCAGACCTGCAAATTTTTGAAGGAGCTACAACCTATCCTATTATACCAATAATAAAAAAGGGCTTTAAAGAAAATAATAGTTTCAAATATTCCAGAGTGGGCTCAGAGGATTTAAAAGATTTGTTCTCCCTAAGTGGGTTTTTGGTTATCCAGTCAAAGTTAAACGATGAAAGCTGGACTTTTGAATCTGAAAAGGAAAATAACCTGAAGGATAAGATTCGACAGCATCAAAAGATAATAAAAATTTATGGATATCCATTTCGAGGAATAATAACAGGTTTAAATGAATCTTTTATCATTAGCACGAAGAAAAGGGACGAAATTTTGAGTAATAATCCAGCTGCAAAACAATTCTTTAAGCCCTTTCTGGAAGGAAAAGATTTAGATAAATGGACTGTTACAAATGCAGAAAAGTGGTTAATTCTTTTTCCAAAGGGCTGGACTAAGGAAATTCTTGGAGTGAATGTTACCAAAGAAGATGGGTGGATTTACATTAAACAAAACTACACAAAGATTGCAGAACATCTTGAACCATTTGTAGAAAGAGCAAAGGCACGTTATGACCAGGGCGATTTCTGGTGGGAATTGCGCGCCTGCGACTATTATCCACTTTTTGAGCGTGAGAAGATAGTATGGCCAAATCTTCAGGATTCAAACAAGTTTTCTTATGATGACGAAGGATTTTATATTAACGCTCCAGCGGTGATTTTACCAACAAACAATAAGGCGCTTCTTTGTCTTCTTAACTCAAAATTGGCATGGTATTTCTTCAAGGATATTTGCGTAATTCGCAGTGGCGGTTTTATTGAGATGAAACCACAGTATTTTGAACAATTCCCTGTAAAAATGCCTACTTCTGTTACCCCACCCGCTCGCTGCGCCGCCCTTGCTGCTGAGGTAAAGGCGCTGTACTCTGAGTTTCTGGGCGCACCGGACAATCTAAAAATCCTTGAATTCATTGGCGCGCGCCTCTCGGCTGCGCCTGAGGAGAGCGATGTGGTTCATGATCTGCTGGCGCATCTTGCCGAGCGCATGATAGAGATGAATAAGAAGAAGAACGCCGAGATAAAGAGAGATGATGCAAGGGTTTACAGGGTTCTTGAAAGAGTGGGGATAAAATATATATCATCAGCGCATATTGTTATTGATGCCTGCTTGACCGGCAGTATTGAAAAAGAGCAAGCCTTTCTGATGCTCGATAAACTCAGGATATCGATAAGTGATAATGTTATCGAAAAAGCAAAAGATGTGATATTGAAATGGAAATAAGTGTAAATATCAAAGATGATTATCTGAAATGGTTGCATGAGATATCAAAAGAGACATCAACAGATAAAGAAGAACTCATAAAATCATCGATTATAAAATATATTCAGGATTACAAACTTCGAAAAGCCATCAGGAAATTCACTGAAGGTTCGGTTTCTCTTGGAAAAGCATCTGAAATAGCTGGCATGCCAAAGAGACTTTTTATGTATAAACTACAGGAGATCGGAATTCCGCTGAATCTCTCGGAAAGCGATTTTATGAAAGGCATGGATACTTTGATTAAAGCAAGAAAACTAAAGAAATCCTCCTGAAAATGAGCAAAGATATAATAAAAAAAGACTGGAAGACCTTTTCAAACTGGGAAAGGACATATAAGAAAAAGTTCCTTAAATCTCTCAGCATACATTCCGCCTATGCAGTTTTTTCAGAACTCTGGGATATGCAAACAAGATCATCAGAAAAAGAAATTGAAAAATTCAGAAAAAGAAAAATAGATGAGCTTATAGAGCTTCGGAAATCCTTCGATTTGATCCAGAAAAGGTTGCATGCATGAATAAGTTAGATGGCGCGCTGAAAGATATTCAGGATTTTCTAAAATCTGAGGAAATACCATATATGATCATCGGCGGGATCGGGAATCTTATGTGGGGTGAACCCCGAATGACGATAGATATCGATGTTACTATACACATCTCTGATATAGATGAGAATGATTTTATTAAAAAAGTTGGATCAAGATTCAAAATGCTGATAGAAAAGCCTCTGGACTTTGTAAAAAAGACCAGAGTGCTACCCATTGAGATAACAGAAGGAGTAAAAGGGGATATTATTTTTGCAGGGCTCGATTATGAAAAAAAGGCGATTGAACGGTCTGTTGAGGTTGAAATATCAAAAAATAACATTGTCAGAGTATGCACAGCCGAAGATCTGATCATTCATAAAGCAATCTCTGAACGTGAAAAAGATTGGCAGGACATCGAAGGAATTCTTTTAAGGAGAGGCGATTTGCTTGATAAGAAATATATCCTTAGCTGGCTATCGCAATTTGCTTCTGCACTTGATAAGCCCGGCATCAAGAAGCGCTTTGAAGGGTTGTGGAAAGAGATCGTGGAAGGCTCCAAAAAATGAAAACATGCATTACTGAAGTACCCATCTGACGCATCTCCTTCACCACGCCTCCCGACCGCCGCGCCGTCCTTGTGGAGCAGGTGAAGGCGCTGTACTCTGATTTTGTGGGCGCGCGCCTCTCGGCTGCGCCTGAAGAGAGCGATGTGGTGCATGACCTGCTTGCTTATCTTGCCGAGCGCATGATCGAGATGAACAAAGAGAAGATTGCGGAGATAAAAGGATTCCTGCGCTGGCTTGAGGGGGAAATTGGCGCGCCGGTGGAGGAACTGATGAATAAGACGGCGCTCAAGGAGTACTACGATTACAAATATGACTTTGAGACTTTTGTCAAGGTGCTTGCGAAGAATAAGAAAAAGCTATAGCAAGAATCGCAAATAATCGTAAATAATTTATGAAAAATAAAAAACCGCAGATAAACGCAGATGAACGCAGATTAATAGCAACGTATCCGCGTTTATCTGCGTTCATCT
>JAYTKX010000144.1:0-4809 GCA_043729865.1 Methanobacteriota archaeon | reverse complement strand
CCCTCATTAATGATCTCCCCGACTATTTTTCCCCCCATCATTTTTGCAGCTTCATCTGCCTCATCCTGTGAAAGCACTACCACAAAACCCATGCCCATGTTAAAGGTCTTATACATCTCCAGGTCTTCCACTCCGCCTTCCTCCTGCAGGAACCTGAAGATGGGCTGCGGCGGGAGCGGGTCGCTGATATCGAACCCGAATTTAGTTACGCGGTGGAGCTTCATGAGCCCGCTGCCTGTTATATGCGCAAGACCGTGTATATCGAAACTGTTGACCGCATCGAGCACCTCCATATAGATCCTTGTCGGGATAAGCAGTTCATCCCCGATAGTAGTGTCCGTGTTATACGGGAAAGGGTTCAGATAGGAGTATCCTGCGTCATCAATGATCTTTCGCACAAGCGAGTATCCGTTGCTGTGAACCCCTGACGAAGGAAGCCCCACGACAGCGTCGCCCACCTTGATACGCTCACCTGTTATTATCCTGTCCTTTTTCACCATTCCAAGGCATGTGCCAGCAAGGTCAAAACCTTTGATAACATCAGGAAGTGTCGCGGTCTCGCCCCCCACAATAGTCATCCTTGACATTTCCGCGCCCTTTGCAAGCCCTTCGCCAATCTGGCGCATTATCTCGTCATTTGGCTCACTTATTGCGATATAATCCACAAAAGCAAGCGGCTCTATGCCCATGGCGAGCAGGTCGTTCACGTTCATGGCGATACAGTCTATCCCCACCGTATTCCATCGCTTCATTTCGTTGGCGATGATGACCTTTGAGCCCACGCCGTCCGTGGTGAGCGCCAGGGCATACTCACCGAAGTCTATTAGACCCGCATAATGCCCCACGTCCGTTATCGGCGCACCCATGCCCTTGCGCTTATAAATAAGCTGCTTTGCCAGCGCAGCAATAGCTTTGTTCTCCTTCTCGATATTTACCCCGGATTTTGCGTAAGTAAGACCCATGTGCGACTAAATAAGAGTGATTGCATAAAGATTTTATGATTAGGATATGAGCAGGCAAATGGATAGGAGGTGGGAGTGACGTTAAAAAACGTATGAACGCCTGCTCACTATGGTAATAATTATCATAATGATACTTAAAGGTTTTGGTATAATATAAGTATTTGAGAATATCGGCGAGACCTTTACCTTCAATGCAAGTGAAAAACTTGGAAAACAGGTTGCAAATGCAAGACACAGGATAAACGAGGCAAGAGCAGCACTGAAAAGAAATGATACCGAAGCGGCAAACCGGGCGCTTGCTGAATATAAAGCAAAAGCTAACGATGTGAACGATTCGATATCTAAACTTTCAGATAAAGATAATGGATATATCAATGCCCGGAAGATGATCTTGAAACATCAGCTTATACTGCAAAATCTCAGTATGGCACACCCCAATAATACAGGACTTCAGAGAGCTTACAACAACAGCAGGGATCTTCAGGATAAGTTTGAATCAAGGTCCAGGCAAAAAGCAGATATCAATATCACGAAAGAGGATCGAGAAACAGCTCTGGACGAAAAGAACGGAGCGCCTGAAAGAACAGGAAAACCTGAAACTGGAGAAAATAGAGGGAAGAGGAACTGAATAAGAGATCGCTGAATTTGGTCTTGAGAATCAGGAAAAAATATGATAGGTGAAGTTCCACCTATCCTTTTTTATTACCTTACCGTTAAATGGCGACCCCCTTAACTCCGTATCTTGACGATCAAAAATTATTCATACCCCAGGACAGAGCACCTCCCGCCCAGCCGCGCAGTCCAAGCCCACATCCCCTGATAGGGACGGCGCGCCCCGAAGCATGGGGAATTAGCAGCAACCTCTTTTATTATTATGATTTTAAATTTCTTGTTATATTCTTCGTATTTAGCTTTAAAATATAGCGTGAGAACTGCAACAGCTAAATATAACAAAATTAGCGCTAAAATTATTGCAATTGAAAATATGGGAGTAATAGATGCTGTTTGGTTTAACAGAAAGACCACAATAGCCCCAGTAAAAATGAGAACGCCAGAGTATAGTGGAAAAAGTACACTATTTGAATATTTTAAAAATTTCGCTTCATAAGATTTAACAAGTATCTGATCTACATCGTCCATGAAAATCGGAATAAAGGATAAATTTCAATTTATGTTCTTCTTCAGTTTGCCGGTGTCCAATGATGACGCCAACTTCAACTCATTTTCGTTTAGTTGGTCTTTAAATAACCCGGTAAATTCGCTGAAAAGACTCACAAACACAATTATAAGTACTAATGTTGATGCTAACAATACAATATTTTTCAGAGCAAAACCAATATAAACTCCAATAGCTACAATTAGCGCAGATATTGCAATTATGACAATTATTACCTCTCTAAAACATTTCTCTTCTCTCAATGGCACAGATACCTCCGCATAAAACTTCAATTTAATTTGCTAGTATATAAATCCTCTATGTACATAAAATGTCTCAATTTGACCAAATGTAATATAAATATTGCTATTTATTAAAAATAAAATTGTGTGATGTGATGAGCAATGTCACACCAATTTTATCTCTGTGCCCCCTTTATTTCATTACGTATCGATATCCCTACCTCAAATCCCCCCAAACCTCCCTGCCTTCCCCAGCTCCTCCTCTATCCTCAGCAATTGATTATACTTCGCATTCCTCTCACTCCTCGCCGGCGCGCCAGTCTTGATCATCTCTGCGCTTAGAGCTACTGAAATATCCGCGATGGTGGTATCCTCGGTTTCTGCTGACCTGTGGCTTACGACCACTTTATACCTGTTCTTCTGCGCAAGCCTTGCAGCATCAAATGCTTCCGAGAGCGTGCCTATCTGGTTCACCTTGAGCAGCAGCGCATTCCCGGCTTTCATCTTTATGCCCTTCTCAAGCCGCTTTACATTGGTCACAAAAAGATCGTCGCCAATGATTATCGTGTCTTTCAGTTTTTCTGTCAGAGCCGCGAAATCGCCAAAAGCCTCTTCCTCGAACGGGTCTTCGATAGAGAGGATGGGATAGGTCCTGACAAGGTCTGCATAGAGATCAACCAGGTCGTCGGCTGAGTATGATTTTCCGTCGATGGTGTATTTGCCTTTCTTATAGAACTCCGAGGCTGCGCAATCAAGCCCGATGCTTATCTTTTTGCCGTATCCGGCTTCTTCAATTGCCCCTGTGAGAGCATCAAGCGCATCAGTCGTATTTTTAAGAGGGGGAGCATATCCGCCCTCATATCCAACATTCACCGCAGAGTTGCCGTACTTCTTTACGAGTATCGAGCCAAGTGTGTGATACGTTTCCGCACTCATGCGAATAGCCTCTTTGAACGTCTTTGCGCCCCCTGGCTGGATCATGAACTCCTGTATCGCAAGCTCGTTCCCTGCATGTTTTCCGCCGTTTATGACGTTGAGCGTGGGAACCGGGAGCGTAAAAGCATTAGTGCCGCCGAGATAGCGGTAAAGCGATATTCCAAGCGAATCAGCCGCAGCATGGGCTATGGCTAAAGAAACGCCAAGGATTGCATTGGCGCCGAGTCTTGCTTTATTGTCCGTGCCGTCAAGCTCGATCATTATGCCGTCAAGCCCCCGCTGGTCGCGCACGTCCATGCCAGTGAGCGCCTCTTTTATCTCAGTATTGACATTGTTTACAGCCTTCGCTACGCCTTTTCCGAGATACCGTTTATCCTTATCCCTGAGTTCAAGCGCTTCGTACGTGCCTGTGGATGCGCCTGATGGGACGCTGGCTCTTCCAAAGCCGCTTTCTGTTAAAACATCAACTTCTACTGTCGGATTTCCTCTTGAGTCAAGTATTTCTCGCGCGTGGATATGCTCGATCGTGAACAATGTATCACCTTTAGATTTTATTTGAATGCAGATTAAACCAAAAAATGAACATATCTGCGTTCATCTGCGTTTATCTGCGGTTTCTACTTCGAATTACCTAAATATACCACAATATACTTAATCCTGATTATTTTCCATGCGTCATCAATTAAGAGAAGAATCATGGGAGATTAACGAGGATGAGTAAGCAAAAAAGCTTTTATCCTCATATTCTGAATATATACTATGAACTCGGTGATTGAAAAGGAAGTACTTGCAGAGTTTAGACATATTGCCAAGCCAATGATGGATATGGGTCTTTACGATTCTACAAGGGAATTTGTGAGGGATGTTACCAGGGACTTTATCGGGCATAAAATAGAAAGCTACCAGATGAAGCTCGAAGCCTTCGAGCAAAAATACCACATGACGTTCACTGATTTTTCAAAAAAATTAAAAAAAGGTGCATCTATCGCAGAAGAAGATGAATGGATGGAATGGGAAGCTGCCAAAAATATGCTTAAAGCCTGGAAACAGGCAGCAAAAGAGACTGGTTTAAGTGCATAGGTTAGTCAGAATCCTGTCAGAATCAAGAATCGTAGACACCGTTATCTTGGTGGATTCTGATGCCTATGGAGAATTCCATAAAATAAAGATCCAGGCGCGTCTTATCAACGGGTGGAAACTTCATATCTGGGAACATGTAACACCTTCGATTCGAAGGTATGCCTATCATGTATCAAAAGGCACTGACCTTGTTATCAGATGGGATAATGCGCCGCATCACAGGAAAATCAAGACATTTCCACATCATAAACATGTCAGGGAAGAGGTTCTTGAATCGAAAGAGGTAGTTTTGGAAGAAATCCTTGGTGAAGTGGAGAAAATGATTAAAGGGAAGTAGTGTCATGTCAAGGCTGAATTGTCATATGAAATAGAGATATAGTTCTGCGCATAACAAACGATAAAATTACGACCATTGAGGAAAGAATCAGGTTCA
>JAYTKX010000143.1:0-29242 GCA_043729865.1 Methanobacteriota archaeon | reverse complement strand
TCATTTCAATTTACCTTTATTTAATCCCAGTAATTCTGAATACTTTTCCGGGTTATATCCCACGACAATCTTATCCCCAATTTTAACAAACGGAAAAGCCATTGCGCTTCCAAGTCTTGTCATTTCGTCAATTATCTTCTCCTGTTCTTCTTCTCCCTGGAGGTCATAATCCACGTAATCAAAAGGAATATTACTTCCCTTGAAGAACTGCTTTGTTTTTCGACACCATGGACATGTACTTAAAGTGTACATGAATACTTTCAACGTATATTTCCCTCCTGGATCTTTATAAATATTTTTCCACCTGATGATTTCCACTCATAAACTGGTAATTTAATCTCTTTAGCATCCAAAAACTCACCTGTTCTGATATCGTATCGCCAGTCGTGGCAGGGACATTCGATTATATAGTCTTTTAAGGTGCCTCCTGCCAGGGTACATGCCATATGCGCGCATTTGTTGGATATGGCGTAAATTTCACCCGCTTTTTTGATTAGAAGAACCGGTAACCCCCTCGGAAATACCATGTTCGCACTATTTTCCTTCAATTCATTCTCTTCAATTGCATAAACCCATGTAGACTCATGCTCCATTTTTTTCTCCCAATAGGATTATTGATAATAGCAGTATATAATTCCTATTGTTTGAGGCTGGTTCAATCTATTCAATGGATTGCCCCTGACGGTATTTTCCTGGATGCATGCAGACATCAGCAACCTTTTCAGCAACTTCTTCCGGTTTGAGGTCTGCCTTTTCACCAGGGAACAACCGTTTGAACATCTCCGTATCCACGCTGCCAGGGCATAATGCAACGATTTTGACATTATTAACCTCTAGTGCAGCAGATTCGGTAAGGCATATCACCGCAAATTTTGATGCGCAGTATGCACCCAGCTCCGGAATTCCTTCTCAAATTCTTCGACCCCGGTTTCCCATATATATTTTTTTAATCCCTTCCCTGGCCAGCCTTTTTGCGATATATTCTCCTATACCTCTTCCACTTCCGGTAACGATCACGCTTTTATTTTCAAGTTTCATTAAGATTCCTCACTATAAAACTCCCTGTCCACATATTCTAAAAAGTTTGATTCAACTTTTTAACGATATGTATAAATATCATTACTATTAACTTTATATTAAGTGGAGGTAAACAAATGCCAAAGAAGGAAAATTCAACCGGATCAACTGCTTCTTCGTGGTGGAAAGAGAGAGGAAAAATTATGGCCATGAAAACAGAACCAAAAGCCGGAAAACCGAAATCAAAGAAAGTTGTCAGGACAAAGAAAGCGCAGAAAGCAGAAAAAAGCATGTCATATATTTGTGAAATCTGCGGATGCGAGATGAATTGTGTTTCAGATAGCGCCGGAACAGTCATTTGCTGTGAGCAGCCGATGCGCCTGATCTGTTGACAACATTTTTTTTATCCTGTTTGAAAATCATTTTCTGAGCTATAAAGGAGGAATGAAATATTACTATAGATCCTGATTTCATGAAAAAACCAGTCGCTGGCGAACATAATGCGCACAAGGTAAGAGGAGAGGTTAAGCCACCAGAGAAACTCGGGATACACGGCACCAGTGTTGCGGTTGACCAGGATTCCTGTGAGGGCGACGGCATCTGTATTTCAGTCTGCCCGGTGAATGTTTTTGACTGGATCAGTTCACCGGAGCATGCGACTTCCAGCAAGAAATCAGATCCTGTGAATGAAATTGACTGTATTTTTTGCAGGGCATGTGAATCACAGTGTCCCGTTCGCGCTATCAAAATAACGGAATTATAATCGCAAACTACTTAACCAGGTGGATCTATAAAAATTTAGTGTACCAGCGCGGCGGCCCATCAACGGGTTTGCCTACACGCCACGGGCAGGATGACCTGAGATTTGCAATTCATGCTTCCCATGGCGAGTTTCCCAGGATCATTGTATGTTCAGGGGATATCGAAGAGTGTTTCTATGATGCTGCCCGTGCTTTTAATTATGCTGAGCGCTACCAGACGCCCGTCATCCACCTGATAGACAAAGCTCTTGCCAACAGCAACAAAAGTTATAAAATTTTCGATCCCTACCAGAATGAGCTTGTGTCAACATTCCAGGAAAGAATATCACAGAGAATAACGACATATCCCGGTACTCCTCCCGCAAAAGAGATCATTGCTGACAATATGGGTGAGCCGGTAACAAGCATAAAGAAAATGCTGGATGAATTGAAGGTAACCGGTTGATAGAGCCAGGCTGGATACAGAAGCTTGGTTTTGTTACAGCGCCGTTCATGCACTATCTTTATTACCGTTTGAAATCAACCTTTGATGGGTGAATAATACGAACGATCAAAACAATATTCTTGATATCCTGAAAGAAGCGATCTCTATCGAAATATATGGCAAGGAATACTATTTGATATTTAGTGAACTTGTTGAGGAGGAAAATGCCAAATCGATCTTCAAGGGGCTGGCCGGTGATGAAGGAGACCACAGGGTACTCCTTGAGAAAGAGTACAGGAAGGTATCAGGAAAAGCCTTCGAAGCGGGTGTAATGGATGAAAATAACAGGGAAAAAGCCCGACGAGTTTTCCCTGAATCACTTGAGCCGATGACCATAACCGAAACACAGGAAGCCCTGAAACTTGGGATCAGAACTGAAGATAGGTCTATTGAATTATATTCAAAGAGCGCTCAAAAAACAGATATTAGATCAAGCAAAGACCTTTTTTTAAAGCTCGTGAATTTTGAGAAAGGTCACAAAGAGATTCTTGAAGATGCATTGTATTGCTGATTAAATCATTTTTAAACCTATTTAAATGCACTAAATTTGTCTTTGGATGCATTGCACAAAGGACATTTATCGGGCGCTTCTCCTTCCAGGGTATATCCGCAAATTTGACAAACCTGGACTGGACCGAGTTTAACGTCCTTTCCTGAATTAACTGAGTCCAATGCTTTTTCATAAAGCTGCCATGCTATTTGCGACAAATCCCCCATCCAGGTGTTTTAACTCCTGGTAATGGTCTCCTGCATGTATATATTCAGCATGAGCTATTGCGCGAAATAAGCGGGCCACATTATTAAGTTTTTCTTTTTCTGCCTGATCTGCAAAATGTAAATACCTCATATGTGCCTGGCTTTCTCCTCCAAATGCATTGATAAGATGCTGTTCGGTCATTTTCTTCATTTAAAAACCTCCTTTCAATAAACTCTCTTCTTTTTTGGGCTCAGATGGTTTTGGTGGTATTGTCTGGGTCCTGAACAGGTCGCTGATGCTCTCTTTTGAGGCACCCGGTGCGGGTGGTTTGACATCTGTTGAGAGCCCCATCAGGTTTGCGGTTAGAACCACAAGATCGTCCACGTACATGTCCATCTTGAGGTCATCTCTACCATCAAGAAGGTTACGCCTGCAGAACGGGCATGTGCTGATCAATACCTTGGCGCCGGTTGCTTTGGCATCATTCATGCGATCTTTAGCAATAGCAAGTGCAAGGTCAGGGAGACCAGCTTTAACGCCTCCACCAGCGCCACAGCAGCGCTGTTCATTGCGGTTTCTCTCCATTTCTACAAGCTTGATGCCTGGCATGCTCTTAAGGACGTTTCTGGGCTCCTCGAACACGCCAACGTGTCTTCCCAGGTGGCACGGGTCATGATATGCCACGGTCTTGTTCAACGTCTTTTCCCATTTAATCTTTCCATCATTAAGCTGCTCTGCAAGGAACTGTGACATGTGAATTGCCTCAAAGGGTAATTCTTTTCCATATGCTCGCGGCCAGTCTATCCTGGCTGCCCTGAAACACCCGGCGCATGCGAATATAACTCTCTTTGCACCTCTTGCTTTGAGCGCTTCAACATTATGCAGTGCAGCTTGCTTTGGCACATCACCTAAATGCTGTTGCCCTGTCCTTATGAGCGCAGAGGCACAGCACCATTCATCTTCACCAAGTACCATAAATGGAACATTGAGTTTGTTCAAGATCCTTGCCGTGCTGACACCAAGCACCTGCTGGTTGTATCCTGCTGTGCAGCCAATAAAGTATGCGATATCCGATTTATCTGCTATCTTAATATCGGGTGTCATCCATGCAAGCCTGTCTTTTTGCGGTTTCATATAAGGATTATGTCCTTCTCCTATTAGCTTTGGGAAGAGGTTCTGCTTACCATAAGGTCCTGTCCCATGCTTCACGAGATTGGCGCGGTTTGATTCCCAGAGTTCTATGGTATCTATGCCAGCGCAGCAAACAGTGCCGCACATTCCACAAGTTGTGCAGTTGTACAGGTCATCCGTGTACTTTTTAATTTCCTCAGGGGGAATAGCTGCAGGTCCGAAGAGCTTGGCTTTCCAGCCATAACTCCTTGTTACAAACTCTCTCCACCGCAGGATCTTATCTCTGGGCTCGATATTCTGATCTTTATTTCGGCCCTCATATGTAGGACAATACTTGACGCATTCACCACATCGTGTGCAAGCGTCATACTCCATTAGTTGTGTTGGGGTAAAATTTTCAAGCGAAATCGCGGGTTTATTTTTTGTCATCGTATTTACCATGTTCTTCATTTGATATAAATGTTGTTCGTCTATTTACTAACAATCTTTTTTTTTCAGGATTGATCTCTATGTAGCCCCCTTTATTAATCATAATGACAAGCGGCGTCACAAACATATGGAAAAGCTTGCTGAAGGGCAAATAGCCAACGCAGAACAGCAGGGTAAATACCTCATGGAAAAGGACTGCAGGATTATTGAAGAATTTTGGAACTGTAAATTCATATTGACTAATTAACATGCGCCCCGTTATTCCATAATAATCTATCCTGAGATAATAAGCAAGGAATCCTGATAATATAACTATAGCAATCCCGGTAATTGATATCCAATCAACGCTTGTGAATCTTGCAGGTGGGACATCTGCAAAAAAGATCCTTCTCACAATCGCTATAATTATTCCAATAGTTAACATTGAAGAAAATATGAGATTCGGGGTTTTCAGAGCCGCAAATGTATCGATAAATAATTTTGGCTGCCCTGCAGGTTCATTCAGGATGAAAGGCCCATAGAATTCGGCTGCAGCAGCAGTTATTGTCAATATAAACAACCCGAACCATCCCCAGAAAATGAATATATGCATCAACCATTCGGTCTTTCTTCTTCGCCATGTCCTGCGCTGGAATAAACCATCGAGGACTATTACTCCAAGAGCAGGGTAAATACCTTTCTCAAAAATTCTATGAATGATTAATTTTAGTGTGCCCCATGCTCCAATGGGTTTTGTTGAACCTTCGGGGATGCCCTGTCCCCATTTAGCTAACTGCAAGTACATTCCTGCAAGGAACATGATTATAGAGATGATCGCAAATGTGACCATAATTCTGTAATCTATGAAAAGCGTATCAAACACTTCTTTTCCAAATATTGGTAATCCTTCTGACATATTATACTCCTATTTTAAGTCACTTTGAAATCTGGCGCTTTCTGGCCAATTTGTGCACTCATTTCACTCACCTTTCCTGTACCCATGAAAAAGTTCGCTTCCAACACCCGGATAGACAATCCTCTCTCCAACTGGCGTTGCACGCTTGACTTTTGGCAATTTATTCATCTGAGGTTCCGGACCTTCCATTGCTAATTTTGCTGGTTGTGTGTCTCCCATCAAGGGATTCTTTCTGATATCAGTGCCGCTCACATTATGGCTGAACTCTATTGGAATGTTATTTGGGTCATAGCTGTAAATAGAATGAATGAAACCATGGTCGATTACATCCGATACCCAGAAACCCGCGGCTTCAAGCTTATCCTTTAGTTCCCAAAGGTCTTCTTCTTCCTCAACCCCAAATGAAACATGATCAAAACCGAATCTGCCTTTTACTGGGCTTCCATGTTCCTTTTTTACCATCCCTTCAACGCCTTTCCACTCAAAGAATGCTATCGAGTCATAAGGCGAAATCTCAAAAAAGTAATGCCTGTACCCTGGTTGTCCAAGACCTGCTACAAGCCGCATGCCAAGAAGATCACGCCAGAAAAGTATGGTTTTATCCATATTACCTGTTGCCATTGCAAGATGATTTACTCCATTGAATTTCATATTGATTACCTCCTGAAAAATCCCAGAAATACATTATGTTTCTAAAGGCTTTATGTACTTTTCGGATTCGGGGTTTAAACCTCTGTAGCAAATAAGAGATTTAACCGCTTTATCTCATATTATTTTCAAGCCACACATTGTTTGCCAATTCAGCCATTATATCAAGGATATGTGATACTGGAGGAGAATATGCGGTTTCAAGGTGCGCCAGTTCCTTTGCCGTAAGCCCGCAGCTCATTGCAATCGACAGTGCATCAACCCGTTCCTTAATTCCATATCCTCTGGATATAATCTGTGCTCCAATAAGCCTGAGAGAATTTTTTTCAAAAAGCAGTTTCATATGAACAGGGATACCGCCAGGATAATATCTTGCTGTGCTTTTTTCTTCAGAAACACAAGTTTTTACTTCGATATTGTTTTTTTCTGCCTCATCTTTTGTTAATCCTACTGTGCCAATATTCAGATCCCGGAGCACAGCGATCATTGGGTTAGTACTCCCTTTTATGCTGGAATCTATGCCAAGAAGTTGCTCTGATACTATTCTTGATTTTTGTATTGATGTTGATCCTGTGTACATGAAATCCCGTTTTCCAGTCACTTTGTTGATCGCGTGAGCACATGCCCCTGAAGCATAAACTCCTTCTGTAGCTTTCCCTTTTATAAGCGCTTGCGCCTTTTCATCAATATTTATTCCATATTTATCTGTGTCAAAACCTGCGCTTTTTGCAAGAGTGATCTCTGGCATAAAATCTGTTCCAAGCATCAATAAATCCGCAGGAAGAATTAAATCACCAAAATTCACTGATTCTATTGTCTCGGTTCCTGTTATTTCGGATAGCTCATGCATAGTGATTACCCTGATATCTATACTATGCAGATAGCTATGAACGTATTCTGCCATATCTCTATCAAGTCTATCCGGCATCAAATGTGCTGCTTTTTCAACAATTATGATATCATGACCGCGCTCTTTTAGTCCGGTTGCAAATTCAAGGTAATTGTAATCAAGCCATGTACTTTTATAGCGTATTCTCTTCTTTTGAGTATCAATTTCCTCCACAGAAGTATTCGTGAGTATTTTTATTCCAGACTCTCTATAGTGTTCTTTAGAATGCATAATAAGGTCTTTATACGAGGGGATGTCGCCTTTAAGCACGTATGGGATGCCGCAGGGAGAGTAAGCAATATCTGGATCTTTTGTGATAACCGTAATATCATATTGGTTTTTTCTAAATTTTGCAACCGTCGAAGCTATAGGTAGGCCCCCGGAACCACTTCCGATTATAACAAGTTTTTCCATGAAGTAGTTTGTATGATCATTACTAATATAAATTATTCTAAATCATTACTTTAAATTCATCTTAGGAATATTAATCTTCTTTTTTTGGTCACCAGAAGACTGCAAGAATAGCGATGACAATTATAGTTAATCCTTCTTGCATCAGAGTGGCGAGAAGCATTATTTGTATTCCCAATTTGGGAGAGAAAATCCCTGTATAATAAGGAATGGTGAATCGCAGGCGCACGATGCTTGAAAGCACCCGACCCACAAGCAACGTTATCACTATTTCTTTCGACGTCATTATGCCATCTGCCAAGAGCTTACCTGCTATCGTATATGCTCCGACGTTACTTGCAAACCAGGCTGCAATGACTGGCAGGGCCGGAGGTGGAAGAGATTTCAGAACAGGCAGGTCTTTCAGATATGCCGAAAGCATATCGAAAAAACCTATATCAATGAGCTGAAATACGATTATTGCAGCAATGATCATCGTTGGGATAATGCCCCGGAGCGGCGCCCATGAAGATAATATCGCACTTTGCAGCGCGGCCCTAAATTTTTTCGTCTTAATGCTCTGTTCTATAATTGCAGTTTTTTTTGGAGGTAATAAAAAGCGGCCAAAAGCAAGGGATATTGCTGTTCGAAGAAGTCCCACTCCTACAACTATACCAAGATAAATGAGCCCTGTGTTCCCTAGCAATATTACAAGTACCGGAGTGAGATCCCTGACAAAGATGAATGTTGCCGGAAAGGAGGTTACAAGAGATGCAATTAGCGTTTCTTTATTGTCTATCAATCCTTTTTTATTAAGCTCTGCCACCATGGAATTCCCGGCTGTTGGGGAGCCAAAGGATACGAGGAAGCTCACGCCAACTTCTTCCCGCAGGTGCCCGAAGCGCATGAAAGGAGCCGTTACAAATCCCAGCCTCTGTACCCATCCCAGTTCTATCAAAAGTTCCATCAGGACAATACCTGCGACAGTAGCAGGGATCACTAACAAAAGGTACTGGAAAGCTAAGAGCAGTGCGTCAAACCACATTATGGATTAATTGGAGGTGAGTTTTAATAAAGATGAGCATGTCTGAAAATACGATTTATTTTGACTTATCGATACCAACATTTAATATCAGTGGCAATCATCTCTACATGAGGTGAGAGTGGATGTTCATTGAGAGGCTTGTTTCAGAAGGGCTTGCTCATTTCTCTTATATTGCAGGGAATGATAATGATGCATTCGTAGTCGATCCTAAAAGAGATGTGGATCAGTATATTAAAATTGCGCAAAGTAATTGCTGCATGATACGGTTTGTTTTTGAGACGCACTGCAACGAGGATTACCTGATAGGGTCGCTGGAACTTGAGCAGCGAACGGGTTGCAGGATAATCCACAGTGATCGACTTGATTTTGGGTATGGCGAGCCGGCAACTGAGAATGATACCTTCGATATCGGTGGCATGAGGATCAGGGTTATTGAGACGCCAGGCCATTCTCCGGAAAGCCTGAGCTTTGTGCTATATCCGTCCTCTGGAGAAATCCCCTTTGCTGTTTTTACGGGAGACGCGCTTTTTTATGGCAATGTGGGGCGGACAGATCTTTTTGGGAGGGAGAAGACTGCTGAATACGCATCTATACTGCACGACTCTCTAGGGAAACTCCTCCCTTTGGGAGATGGAACGACCCTGTATCCCGCCCATGGAGCAGGCTCAGCATGCGGCGGCACAATGTCAGACATCGCGATAAGCACGATTGGCTATGAGCGAGCCACCAATCCAATGCTTGGACTCACGCGAGAAGAATTCATCGAAAGAAAAAAGAGAGAAAATATTCCGCTTCCTCCTTATTTTGCCAGAATGGCAGATCATAACCTGAATGGTCCACCGTTGCTTCTGCCCGGTCTGGTCGAGCCCATGGATGCTCCCGCGTTCGCAAACGTTATGGCGGACTGCACGATGGTGGATACCCGTTCCCCTCTCTCCTTTGCCGGCGGTCACATCAAAGGCTCTTATAATATCTGGCTCCAGGGATTGCCTAAGTTCGCGGGCTGGATTCTTGATTATGAAAGGGACATCCTGCTCGTGACAGAGAGGCAGGAGGATGTTGAGACAGCGAAACTATATCTTGCACGGGTTGGGCTTGATGAAGTCAAAGGGTATCTCTGTGAAGGTATTGAGGACTGGCAGAACAGCGCAATGCAGCTTGGGCAGAGCGGCGTGTATACTGTGGACGGTCTTCATGAGAAACGCAAAGAAGAGGAACTTTTTGTGCTGGATGTACGCGAGAAGGAGGAATATGCCGAAGGTCATATTCCAGGTGCGGTGAATATCTATGTGGGAGAGCTTGAGAAAAGGCTGGCTGAGGTTCCTTCAGACCGTTCTGTGGTCTCTGTATGCTCTACAGGAAACAGGGCAGGGCTCGGGGCGAGCATTCTGGCGCGCGGCGGTTTTAAGAAGGTGTATAACCTGATCGGAGGCATGACTGCATGGAAGGAGAAAGGTTATCCTGAAGGGCGCGGTCAGAGAGATTAATTATGGAAGACGCTTCAATGCTGCTGCAGCGCCGCGAAACCGCAACTCTGGCTGGAGGATGTTTCTGGTGCCTTGAAGCTATCTTCAACGAACTGCGAGGCGTGGAGAAAATTGTATCCGGCTATTCCGGAGGCTTTGTGCCCGATCCATCATATCAAGAAGTCAGCACCGGGACAACCGGTCATGCTGAAGCAGTACATATCACCTTTGACTCCCGGATTATCTCCTTCAAGGAACTCCTGGAAGTCTTTTTCACCATACATGACCCAACTACATTAAATCGTCAGGGCGCAGATGTAGGAACGCAGTATCGCTCTGTGATATTTTATCATAAGCCGGAACAAAAAGAAATTGCTAAAGAAGTGATTGCAGAGATTGAGGTGGCAAAAATCTGGGATGCACCTATCGTAACCGAGATCACACCGTTCAAAGCATTTTATCCTGCCGAAAAGTATCACCAGGACTACTTTCTCCATAATCCTGACCAACCCTATTGCCGTGTAGTGATTGAACCAAAGGTGGCTAAGTTCCGCAAGCAGTTTCTTGCAAAGCTCAAGAAATGATACTTGTATTTGATGGATGTGGCATTATTATTTCATCAGGTTCATCTCTTTAATACGTCTTATCAGTTTATCTAGAACTTCTTCGTCATCCGGATGTTCCGGTTCGATCATTTTCCTGAGCCTGAGAGAGACCCCATCCATCCTGTAAGCCGTACCTTCTACCTCAATACCGCACATTGCCGTCGGGATAACCACATTGGCTATCTCAGTCGTTGAATTCCAGTGAGGATCAATCTGGATGAGCGGGATTTTTGCAAGCTCCCGTACTGAATTTGCGGGGAAATGAGCAGCCGCATCTGCTGCTATGATCATTGCGACATCCACTTCCCCCCGGTAGAGTACATCATTGGCTGCTGTCTCGCCCGGATTATAATAAGGCGCACCGCGAGAGAAATCAACCGCAGTGGCAAAACCGGTTTCCCAGGTGCAAACCTGATTGAACCCAGCTACGTTGTAGTGACCACGCATGGGCATTATCACAAATTTCGTAAATGAATTCAATTCCGTTATCAGCGAGATCGCATTATCAACATTCTTATACCTTGATTCACTCTGGGTGAGTCCCATGCCAAAGAATATCACTCCGAACTTTGCAGATTTTAATATATCAATAATTTTTATGAGTTGTTCCTTTGTAACATTGCCAACTTGATCGGGCACAACGTTTGCATTGCCAGAAAGTATCGCCCTGAGCGCTGAAATTACCAGGTAATCGCTTCCCTGCTGGATTTCCACATATTCATCAGCTACACCAGCCGTATGGGTTTTCCGGACATCGACAGCAATGATCTTGCGTCCCTTCCTTCCTTTCTCTGTGAAAAATCCCCTGGAAAAAGTCGAATAACGACTCATGTGCCTTGGATGAGCCTGGACAGGATTGCAGCCCCAGAACACAATAACGTCCGAGCGGTTCTTTATCTGTCCGAGCGTGGCGCTCGGCATGCCTTTCTCATGAATTGCAAGTCCTGTGGGGCCGTGGCACACCGATGAAGTATTGTCTATGATCGCACCCAGTTCTTCTGCCAGAAGGATTCCCTTTCTATGCACTTCGCATGATGTTGAAGCCCAACCATAAAGAAGCGGTCTCTTTGACCCGGCAAGTATCTTTGCCGCTTCATCAATAGCCTCGTCATAAGTTACTTCCCTGAAATCTTCATTCTTATCAGACCGCATCATAGGTACTTTTATCGTGCGATGCGTCCCTATATTTTTCGCACCGAGCCTGCAGTGCCCCAATATTTTTGCCGAGCCAAGGATGCAGGCATGTTTTGCTTCAATTATCCTGTTATCCTCCACCACAATTGTGATATCGTCGCATAAACAGCCACAGAAAGTGCACAGGGCATCTGTTATCACAGTTTTCATAGTTTAACTCATTTCAAGAATCACTGTCTCTTTTCCAATAAATACAGGTACCTCGAATTTAGCTGCCCGATCTTTATACATAATGTAAGGCTCAATGATCCAGAGTCCGTTCATCAGTGTGTTATTGCCTGATGTGATGAAAGGTCCCCTGGTTTTGAAGAGTAAATAATTAAGTCCGGCTTCGGGGAGTTTTTGCCATATTGGAGGTATCCTGCATAAACGGTGTCCCATGGAAATAAATGGAGGATATGCCAGAGTATAGTCAGAATTTTTACCTATGAGCTCCTGTCCCCAGCGGAACACATCTGCTACGACCATTCCCTCCTTTACATGCCCGGAAATCTTAAGTGAAACATCACGCGCATATGCAGCCAGAGCCTCAAGGTCAGGACTGCTGCCCATTACATGGTTCATCGTATAATCTGCCGGATACCCGTTGTATACCGGGGCTATGTCTATCAGGACAATATCATTATCCTTCACAATACGAGTATGCCTGGTAAAGTAGCTCGAAGCCAGGGCATATGCACTTTTTAATTTTGTGCTTCCCTCACCCACACCTATGACAGGCATATGCCAGTGTTGCTTCACACTATTTTTATCGAAAACTCCAGATGCAACCTCCTCTACCTCCTTTTCCGTCATGCCCACTTTGATATTGCTCACTATCTCATCACCAATTGCTCTGGTAAAATCCCTTGCTGCAAGGTATCCTTTCAGATCTTTATCTGAAAGTTTGATAACATTCATTTTTTTCCCCACCGATCATTATATCTGCATGAAGTTTCGCTTTTTCACCTTCAATTAGTTTTCCCTTATCTCCAGGACAACCTTACCTCGCGGATGCCCATTTTGCTGATACTCAAGGGCTTCCCCTGCCTGTTCCAGATGAAAAGTTCTTTCGACATGCACTTTGATAACGCGTTTGTCCACCAGTTCAGCCAGTCTGGACAATCGCTCGCGGTTCACCTGTGTGAATTGTCCTATGGCGTTCACTCCATATTTTTCCATGAGGTCTGGATCAGGCTGCTCTAACATTGAAACGATTATACCGCCTCTTTTGAGCACTCTGAATGATCTTACGTAAGTCTCGCCACCCACGGTGTCATAGACTGCGTCATAGCTATGCAATATATCTTCAAAGGACTGGTTTTTGTAATCAATAACTTCATCTGCGCCCAGTTCTTTTACATATTGCACATCTTTCGCACCCGCAGTCGACGTCACATATGCTCCCAGGTGCCTGGCAAGCTGGATGGCAATGGATCCGATACCGCCTGCGCCGCCGTGGATAAGGATCTTTTTGCCCCTGGAAAGACCTATATGATCGACAAGTGCCTGCCATGCGCTTACCCCCGTAAGGGGAAGTGCAGCAGCTTCAACATGACTCGTGTTCTTCGGTTTATGTGCCGTGGTGTTCGCATCTGCCGAAGCAAATTCGGCAAACGATCCTGACCCATCCCTTATGATGCTTGCCTGCCCGTAAATCTCATCGCCTTTTTTGAAACCTGAAACTCCTTCTCCCAGTTCAGCTACAATGCCCGAAAAATCCCCTCCCAGCGTTGCCGGAAACTTCAGCGGTACCATTTGCCTCATATACCCTTCGCGGATTTTCCAATCGATCGGGTTAACTCCAGCCGCATGCACCTCTATGAGAAGGTGTCCCTGAGATACAGTTGGTTCTGGGGCGTTTTCATTAATCTCAACAACCTGACTGCCTCCGTACTTATTAATTTGTGCTGCTTTCATACTTCTAACCTCCTTTCCATTTTGAAGTACATATCCTGACTTTGGATACTAATTATTCCTTAGGACTTATAACTTTCCTGAGACCTGGATTTATATATTGAATAGGTCGTTTCTTCGGAACTGGCAAAAAAGACTATTAAGCAAAGGTCACATATACCTTTATGTAATAGCAGGAGAGAATAGTTTGCATGAGTTATTTATATGTGGCTTTTGCCGTCGTGTGGGTAATATTGATAGTTTATATCATAAATCTTATGCGGCTGCATAGATCACTGAGCAACGAGATTAATGCCCTGAAAAACCTGAAATAAAATGTCGATCCAGACAATTCTTGATTATAAAACAATAGCAGTTGTGGGCATTTCGGACAATCCAGAGCGTCCGAGCAATTTTGTGGCAAAATTTCTGGAAGAGCAAGGATACAACATTATCCCTGTAAATCCGAACCTGACTGAATGGGAAGGCAAAAAATGCTATCCTGATCTCCTCTCCATACCCGTAAGAGTGGACGTGGTGGACATTTTCAGGCGATCGGAGGCTGTCCCCTCCATAGTGGATGAAGCCATCGCGATAAAAGTAAAGGTAGTGTGGATGCAGGAAGGCATCGTGAACGAGGAGGCAGCGGCAAAGGCACGAGATGAGGGTATTGAGGTCGTGATGGACAGGTGCATGAAAAAAGAATATATCAGGTTAAAATCCTAATTTTTCATTCACCAGAATCAAGGTGAGTTTCCGGGCAGGATTTATTTCTTTTTCGAATATCAAGAGTTTTCCGATCGTACTTCCAGCAGCGGTATTATAGTTTGCGTTCTGGCAAATAATTATATAGTTTGTTCGCAGTGAAACATGTGGGAGCCCTTATGACAAAAAATAAACTAAATATCCTCGTTGTCTTCTATAGCATGACAGGGAATGTTGCAAAATTGGCAAAAGCAGTTGCTGACGGCGCAATAGGCGTCAGGGATACTGACGTAAGAATAAGACAGGTTGAAGAACTAATCCCGAAAGATAAGTGGAACGATGGGATGAAGCAAGTAAAAGAGGAACTAAAAGATATTCCGATCGCTACAATGGATGACCTCGCATGGGCTGATGGCATAGCTTTTGGAACTCCTACGCGCTACGGCAATATGGCTGCTCAGATGAAGGAATATATCGACCAGACGGGAGGTCTCTGGTTAAAAGGCGTTCTTGAGAACAAGGTTGCAGGCGTTTTCACAAGCACGAGCACCCAGCACGGCGGACAGGAGACCACAATAATTACCTCCATGGTACCGCTGTTCCATCTCGGGATGATCGTCGTGGGCATCCCATACTCGGAACAGAGGTTGTTCGCTATGGAGTCGGTAACGGGCGGCTCTCCTTATGGAGCATCTTCAGTATCCGGACCGATGGCTGACAGGGCTCCTACGATCGATGACCTTGAAATCGCAAAGACGCTGGGCAGAAGAATTGCGGAGATAAGCAGGAAAATTACTGGCAAGTAGTATGGTAATGAGGACTATTGCCGTCCTCATTAATATCCAGCCAGGAACATTATCCCGAACAGGATGAACAGCGCGCCTGCTCCCAGTTTTATTTTTGATAATGGCACGATCTCGCACAGCTTTTTACCAAGGAATATACCGATCAGGCTTATCAGTCCAAGCGCAAGCAATGCACCAGCAAATACAAGATACGGGGAATCATATTTTGCCACAAGGGTAATGGCTGAGATCTGCGTCTTGTCCCCCATCTCTGCGAGGGCTATCATGCTGAACGCAGATATGAGAATATTACTTACTGGTTTTTCATCACCATTTTCACAGCTTTCTTTTGATGCCAGCGTGAGGATGCCAAAAGCCACGAATAGCAGCCCTGCAAGAATCCGTATCACGTACTGGGGTATGTATTGATAGATCACACCGCCCACCAGTACTCCAAGCCCGGTTACAAGAGCGAAGGCAAGTATTACGCCTGAAAAGACCTTTACCCTATCGTATCTTGCTGATAATGCGATAACGGCAAGCTGTGTCTTGTCGCCGAACTCAGCAAGCGCGATGAGGCTGAAGGTGGTGAGAAATGGTGTTATATCCATATTATCTATTTTTCCGAAGATTTTTTCGATGAGGCGTCTGTAATCACTTTCGCCTCTCAAACTGCAGCAAATACAGGTCAGGTCTTGGCGTCTTCCCCTCGCCCCTTGCGAAATCGGGATAACACCTGGTACAAAGCGTTCGCCAGTTAAGCGACGCCACAATGGAACTTCCGGGCACGAGGCGCGCAAATATCACGGAAGGCTTGACTTCAAGATTCGCTGCCATCTCCTTAACAAGCGCCTGCATCTGCGGCTCGAACACCTCAAGGTCATCCACCTCAAGCCCGCGCGTGTTGGCAGTGATCCCCGCGCACCCGCAGGGCAGGGCGAACATATCCAGTTCTATCAGAAGTATGGGTCTTCCTATCATTTTCCTGAGTTTTTCCTCAAATCCGGCTCTGTTTTTCAAAAGTTCTGACGTTATCATGCTTTCACCGTAAATGCATCAAGGGGGGAATGCGCCTCAAGCTCTGTCCCGCCTCTTGAAATTACCTGCGCGACCTTTTTCGTAAATGCCTTGCAGTACCCGCATTTATTGCATACCTTTTTGCAGTTCATCCACTGTTTCTCAAGCACGCCGTCAAGGCTCTTGTTGGGGATATAGAACAGGTCTTTTAAGTCTTTGGGACAGTCCAGCAGGTCCATGAGGTTCCCGTCATAGCTTTCTCCATAG
Source organism: Methanobacteriota archaeon (assembly GCA_043729865.1). GTDB lineage: Archaea > Halobacteriota > Methanosarcinia > Methanosarcinales > Methanoperedenaceae > Methanoperedens. Next base: position 12,942 of record JAYTKX010000143.1, on the reverse strand, counting down.
TAAGCATTCACACAGTTAAGTATCCATTCCACGAAATGCGTCCTGCCGCCTATCTTATAGACATCCGTGATATCCCTGTACAGTTTGAGGTCTTCGGGTCTTATCCAGGGCGACTTGATTATCTGCTGGGGATCCTCTATCCTGAGTTCCAGGCATTTCAAATAATAATAATCGTCCAGCACGTTGGGTCTTGGTTCGGGACCGAAAGCATGTGAGAAAAAGTTAAAATGCGCGTACCTGAAGGGACATCGGTACAGGCAGCCCTCGTTCACAAGAAGCTTTAGCTCGCAATCCACAGAGTCGCGGATGGCATGCAGCACATCAAAATGACGATTCACATTGGAATCGATGACTATGGAATCCGCCCCCAGGTTCACGTACATTTCAGCCTTCTGGGGTGAATCAACGAACGCGAGCACTGAAACGACCACCATGACATCATCGAAGTCCCTCGCAATGGTCTCAACAAGGTAGGGATCTGCGACCACGATAGAATCAACCCCCATGTTCGCAAGCTGTTCGATATACCAGTGATTGATCCTGAATCCTTCAGGCGTGAGCTGCCGCCCTCCCATGCAGCTTGAGTTAAGGACGAGTTCCATCTTTACCCCGTGCTTATGGGCGTATTCGGTCTGCGCAGCGATATCTTCAAGCTGCGGGGAGGCAAGGTTGCTCCTGCCTGTGCCTATGTAATCAGGGGAGCCTGCCATGAAGATGGAGTATATTTTATCTCTGGCTGTGAGCAGTTCCTTAAGGCTGTTGATGTGCCCCGGGGAAGGGACAAAGAGTTTCATGCTTTTCCCTGTTATTTGCAATCATGATAAATGTTTTGCAGGTTTTATGGATTATCATCCTCTTATGATCCGCCACCCCGATCTCATGACCTGCCTGTTGGTAATAAATCTTGCCACAGGAGGTATTAATCGAACAGGTATCAGGGCAGCTTTTCCCTTAACTTCCCAATCCAATGCCTGTCCAGTGAAATCCGGTGTCCACCTGATATTATGTCCGAGCCGGGATAAACCAAGGGCATGCATAAAACCTGTGATAATGCCAGTGTATGCAGGGTCTTTCAAGCCAAAACTTACTTCGATATCAAGATATTTTATTCTGAAAGCGTAAATAAAATCTTTGAAAAGTCGCAGCAGTGGCCCTGTCATATTCAGGAAATCTTTAACAGGCGGCAGTTTCCTGGATTTCTTTATTTCTATTTCAGGTTCCTGCATCTGCGGCTTTTTTCCATGAGATATATGACGGGATATGCTTCTTCCGAAGATGTGGATTTTTAATTCCTTTTCTTTCAGGGAGTAAATAAAAAGAAATATTATCCAGCTTACACCCAGGCTTCCATCTATTGTTCCTTCTGACCTGACCGAATTGAAAGAGATAGTCACGGGAAACAGCAGTATGGCAAGCACCAGCACAGCAAGAACTGCTATTATTAAAGCAATCATCAGGCAGACCGCTTCTGGATATTGATCCTACCCTGACTTTTCCTCTTTCTTACCCTCTTCCTCTCTACATTTGCATTTTTCCATTATCTCAGGAATTACTTCAGCCAGTTGAGATATTATGCCCTTTTCTTTCAACGAATATACTTTTACATCTTCCCTTGACACCACAATAAAGGCAACAGGCTGGATGGCGCCTCCGCCTCCCCCGCCCCCGCCGAAGCCTTCTTCACCCGTTTTGCCCTTGCCTTCCCCGCCCCCGCTTCCAAAGCCAAAACTAACTTTGGTGACGGGTATTATTGTCTTACCTTCCAATGTTATATGCTCTCCGATAACTGTTTTCGTGGAGATCATATTGGCGAGTTCTTCTGTTACGGTTTTTAAAATCTCATCTACTTTCATGATTAAACCCCCTTAGTTAATCAATTATTATCCCTGATTTTATATGTAGTTTACTGATTTTCAGGATATCCTTATTTTCTTAACGAAGCACTCCCTCCCTGCGACAATATCAACATCGGTATCCCCGCATCCGGGGCATTTGATCGTCGGGAGAAAGAAATGAAGGTTTTCAAAGATCTCGATAGCGCCCTTATATGAGCATTTCTTGCATCGTATCTGGGGCTTGATAACCGTTATATTATATTTTGCCCCTTCTGCCACAGTCCCTGCGGTAATACTTTTAAAGATGAACTTCAACTGGTCAGGGTTGAGGGCGGTAAGTTCACCTACCTCAAGGAATATTTCTTTGACTTTTTTCGCATCGTTCTTCTTCGCGCAGTCAAGCACTGAATCAATAATAGCTCCGGCGATCGATATTTCATGCACTTTAGCTCACTCCCTGACTACTTCTATTTCAGAACGCAGATCGATGCATTTGGCGGCAGCATACAGCAGCGATGAGAAGGCGCACACTGTCCCGATGCCCTGTCCCACAAGTTCCCCGTCTTTTTTTACAAGCGCTGTGATATATGTATCCATCCTTACATCTGTTGTCATTTTCTTCTTTTCTAGTTCTGTAAGGAGATTGTTCGCCTCTTCCCCCGTGCTCTTCCCTTTCATGCACAGTTTCACCGGGCATATCCTGCAGTATTCCTTGAACAGCGCTCCCCATTTCGGTCCTGCGATGCCCGCATGCGCTTCTGCAACTACTCCTGCATAGGCTATGCAGCACCTCATCGCCCTGCCGATCACTGTTCCCTTCTCTTTTATCTCGCAGCATATCCTGCCATTCTTAAAAAAGAAATGGTTCTCCATCCCGCGCTCGTATTTATCCTTACCTGTGTTCCTCTTGCCCTTCAGTTCCTCTTTTATCCTCGCGGCAAGCTCAGGGGCGCGCGGAATGGTGGCGGCTGTCCCGCAGGTGGGGCAATAGGAGATCGGTCCTACCGCTATCTCCCTGCCCTCTTTATCGATGAATGCTACCTCCACGCCCCATGAATTGCGTCTTATTGCAACTCTCCCCCCGCTTTTCCAGATTTCATTATATGCAGCAGCTACTGGCGTGACAACCCTGCCGTACCCATAGATATCTGCCACTTTTTCCATGTCCAGGATACACAGGAGGGATTTTGTGATTTCTGATTCAATTTGTTTCGGGAAAAAACCCCCCTCCACCAGCGCGAAAAGAATAGCCGGAGGCCATGTTATGCCTTCACCCTGTCCTACCACGTTGCCCCTGTCATCAAGGATCGAAGAACGAACGCCGTCAGGCTTCTCCCATGTAACGGCTCTGCCTCCCAGCAGGGATATTTCTTTTAAAACCTTGTGCGTGGTGCCGCAGTTGCCGTCCTCTATGCGCAGCTTACCTTCAAGGTTTTTCCTTACCTGTGATACGAAACTCATAAATTGTTAATAAATGACCATTATATTTAATCTTATCAGTCCCGCCGCAGAATGAATTATATACAAATCAAACCATAGACCCGTTGACATGACTATCCAGATCGATGACCAGGGATGGGGCACACCAATAGGCGGCGTGGGCATAATAGTGATTCGAAAGGAGACCGAAGAGGTGCATTATGATATAGTCCCGATAGAGCATTTTGGTTTGGAGAAATTTAAAAAGAAGACATATCTCGAAAGCGCCAGGGACATCGTAGAAGCGGGATTTCGCCAGTTAAAAGTCTCCCGGGATGAGGAGATAGAGATATGCTCAGGATGCATCCACGACAGGACGGCAGAATGGCTGAAAGAAGAAGGATATAAATTCACGGTCACGAAGATCGACGGAAATGCACAGCACAAAGGCGAGGATCTATTCAATGAATATCTCCGCAGCCTGGGCGCTCCTGATCCTCCTCCCATCGTTAATGAGACCGTTGATGAGTACAAGGCGCAGTTCTTCTATATTATGGACTGGGTAAGAGAAGACCCCCAGGGAAGGAAGCCCCTGTGCAAGACAGGATGGAAATATTTCATTAAATTCTTTAAACACAAACAGAACAACAGACAGAGACGATACCCATGAAAAGGATCATCGTAGCTTCGCTGAACCAGAACAAGATAAACGCAGTTAAAGAGGTATTCCCGTCCTATCACGTGGAAGGAGCAGCCTGTCCTTCTGGTGTCAGGGAACAGCCCATGAGCCTTGATGATACCATCAAAGGAGCTATAAACAGGGCAAAAGGGGTTTTCGGAAATTGCACGTATTCAGTGGGCATCGAAGACGGTATATCCCGTGTCCCACAGACCACTAGCGGATACATGAATTTTTGCTGCTGCGCAGTTTTCGACGGAAGCCGGATATACCTTGGTCTTGGTCCCGCGTTTGAATACCCTCCCGAATGTACGAAGAAGGTCATGGAGGAGGGTATAACGGTTTCAGAGGCATTTTTACCCGTTTCCGGCAGACCGGATATAGGCTATGAAGAAGGCATCATCGGCTGGCTCACGGGGGGCAGGATAAACCGCAAGGATTATACAAAACAGGCAGTGGAGATGGCAAGGATACAGATAGACAACCGGGAATTGTATTGATTAATAATTTTAGTCCGACAATCCTCAAAGTTAATTGTATTTTATCTATTATTAGGGCTTTTTGAAACAAAATAGACCTTTTTGAACGATTAAGAACAGTTCAAGGGAGAATTGGACTTTAATATATAATTAATACTGTAGACATTATTATATTCTAATAGGCTATATAATAAATTGAGTGACTATGCAAGCAAAAGAAGCGATCGATAAGATCCTGCGCGACCTGAATAATATCCGAGGGATAGAGGCATCAGCAGCGGTAAGCAGGGACGGTTTGCTTGTAAGTTCAACGATGGCACGGAACGTAGATACCCTGGTGGCAATGTCAGCTACAATGTTCGGGGCTGCGGAAGTCGCTTCAAGAGAACTCGAAAAAGGCAGCCTGAACAGAGTGATCGTGGAAACAAAAAACGGGCTATTGATCGCGTCCGGGGCAGGAACAAAAGCCCTGCTCGTTGTGTTGGCAAGAGATAACTCAACACTTGGGCACATACTGCTTGAAATGTCAAAAGCCTCGGAAAAAATGATAGATGTTTTTGAAAACAAAGGGATTTAATAGTTATTTATCAGCCTCATGACATTATTATTATCATAAGTATTTATATTAACATAACAATAAATTATATATACCTGAATAAACCTCTTACAAAATGGAAATTCTCATGAAAATTCGTGATATTATTCAGGAATTCATACCGTGCGATGTATGCGGCAACAGGGACGTAAACCAGTTCTATTTCCACGTTTTTGTTCACAAAGGCTCCCAGCCTTACGTAAAATGCTGCGAATGCGAAGAGGAGTACTATTCCACAAGAGCAAGAAAAGTCCTGACATTGGTCGAGGAAGCTATACAACTCAGAATGCGCCCGGGCATTGATGTAAATAGCGGAATTTCCACTGAAAGCATCAAAATACTTTTTAACCATCACCAATAATTAAGATACATGAAGTTATTCGGTGTGCTCGGCGACCCGGTGTCGCACAGTCTTTCTCCTGTTATGCATAATGCAGCTTTTAAAGCCCTCGGGATGGACTGCGAATATCATGCGTTCAGGGTGAGCCCTGATAACCTTTCCAAAGCCCTCCACGGCGCCAGTGCGCTGGGATTCGGGGGGCTTAACCTTACATTACCTTTAAAAGAAAAAGCCCTGGATATCGTACAGCCTGATGAGCTTGCAAAACAGATAGGCGCCGTGAACACTGTTGATTTTAAACAGGGTATGGCGGGATATAATACAGACGGCATCGGGGCAAAAAAGGCGCTTTCCAGTGCAGGAATTAAAATAACCGGAAAAAATGTGCTGCTTCTGGGTGCAGGCGGCGCAGCGCGCGCTATTGCTTTCCAGCTTGCAAAGGATGGCGCAAGCGTCACTATAGCCAACCGCACGCTTGAGAGGGCAGAAGCGCTTGCGAAAGACGTAATAAAGATCGGAAAAGCGGAAGCTTCGGGTTATGAAAATCTGAAGGATTTGATAAATGATAGCGATATACTGATAAATTCAACATCAGTCGGCATGTATCCGAAAATATCCGGGACCATAGCAACATCTGATATGATGCACAAAGACCTTGCAGTATTCGATATTGTCTATAACCCACAAAACACCATGCTGCTTAAGGAGGCAAAAAAGGCGGGCGCAACAACCATAGATGGCGTGAAGATGCTTGTGTTCCAGGGCGCTGAGTCATTTAGAATATGGACGGGAAAGAAGCCGCCTGTTGACGTTATGGAAAAAGCTGTGAGGGAAAAACTATCATGAAAATACTGATAATCGGCGGGACAGGCGATACAGGCAGGTGGTTCGTTAAATTTTATAAAAAGCACGGCTTTGATGTGGCGATATGGGGCGTCAATAAGAGAAAAGACATAGCAGAGTCTCTTGGAGTACGGTTCGCTGACGACCTTGACGGCGAGATAAAAACAAGCGATATAGTCATGATATCGGTTCCCATAAACATCACGGAAAAGACGATCCAGGACATTGCTCCAAAAATGCCCGCAGGAAGCCTCCTCATGGACATAACATCGGTGAAAACAGGACCTGTGGAAGCCATGCGAAAGTATGCACCGGTTGATGTGGAGATACTGGGGACACATCCCATGTTCGGACCCTCCATACCAGACATCCGGGGGCAGATCGTAATTCTTACACCGATCGAAGGGAGGAGCGCACGGTGGTTCCCGGTCATAAGGAGCCTGTATGAGGAAAATGGCGCGCATATAGAGATATTGAGTGCAGTAGAGCACGACAGGATGATGGCGGTTGTGCAGGGTCTCACTCATTTCGCGTACATTTCCATTGGCTCAGTATTCATGGAGCTTGAGTTCGATGTGGCGAACTCCCGGAGGTTCATGAGCCCGATGTATGATATCATGCTTGATCTGGTGGGACGGATACTGGCACAGAACCCGTATCTCTACGCCATGATACAGATGAACCCCGAGGTCGCGAAGGTTCATAAGGCATATATCGAACAGTGTAACCTGCTTGCGGACATAGTGAAAAAGAAGGATGTGGAAGGCTTTGTAGGTCTTATGAAAAAAGCTTCGGCGCATTTCGGGGATACCGAATCTGCCCTGCGGCGGTCGGAAAAACTTATCGGGACCAAAATAGCCGAGCATGAAGAACTTGTGCGCTCGATTGGCAACGAGCGGGCGCTCAAACACATATATTCGGGCGTGGTTCATTTCGGGATTGTTAAAAAAGTAACGCCCAGAACAGTCCTTATTGAGTGCGGAGGGAGGACGACCGAGCTTTTGATAGAGAATGTGAGACTTTTAAATGAAAAGGAATTGTCCGCATGGAAAGCTACAAATTTAAAGAATGTGACACGGGATATCTCAGTTTTTATTCCGAAGGGTTCTGACGCCGGGATTATAAAAAAGGTTGTGTGCGGCTCAGACAGTGTAGTTTCTGCCGAGATAATCGATGTCTATGATAAGCAAGACATGCAAAGTGTTACATATAGACTCACAATTTTTGGAGATAATAACGCTGCATCTGTGCAGAAAGGTGTTGAAACTCTTCTGAGAGGAATCGGCTGTACAATCAGGTGAGATTTGGGCGCAATGGTTATTTTTTACTTTTGAAGATTGTCTGCCAGCTTTACCATCTTGCTCATTCCGTTTTCATATCTGATAATTACGCCTCTTTTTTCCAGGTCTGCAAGTGCCCTTGAAAGAGTAGATTTTGGAATATCTGCCCTGGATGCAAGCTCGGCTTGGTTCAGTTCACCAAGCTCTACAAGTAGTTCTATCACTTTTCGATCATTCCCTTTCAGAACTTTCAGAATATTCTCTGTATTATCTTTTGCTGTTACAGATACATCAGAAGATTCCACTTGTGTAGGCTTGGCCAAGTGCGCTTTATCAGTAAAAATATGTTCTGAGTTTTTGCTCAAAGCAGTTTTAGAGTCAAAAAATAGAAGATACATGGTACTGATTCCCAGCAGGCAGGCAAAAAATGCAGTAATGAACATGTCAGCACCTGTATAAAAGCCAGGAATCTGACTTGCAACTACATCGCTTCCCTCCATAAAAATATTGATAGGTGTAGGGGTTATCATTTTTATGCCTATCATGAATATAGAGGCTATGAATAACGCTACCATAAATGCCGTTTTACCATGAATATCCAATCTATCACTTCCAAAATTAATATGCTTTAGTATGCGCATGAATCTTACTTTTTTGAATATATAATTGCACCGCCACCGCTTGAATTAATATTAAAACTATTATTTAGCTCTTTTGTTTCTTCAATGGTAACTACTTTCTCAGTGCTGAGGTTCACAATAACTTCATAATTTTTTTTCCCTATTACTATAACAACCTTTGCTTCAGAATCTTGCATTATTCCACTCACTGGTATTGTGTATTCCTTTCCGCTGATAAGTTGCTGCACGTTCACATCGGATTCAGCTATTCTAATAGCTTTATCTAATACTTTTTTACGTACAGCTCTCTGACTATCTAGTTGTTCATCTGTTACGTACTTTATCAAGATTTTTTTATTCTTCCCATCATAAGAATACTCAACGCCTTTTACCCCTTCAGGTAGTTTTATGGTCTGTACTATTTTTTCGTTCTGAATTAAATTCATGGTCCCATTATCACCATCTATTACCGCAACTAATCTGGCCTGAAATCCCACGGGCAACTGTTCTGATACACCAGTCATATATGCTATTGCGACTATACTTATCCCGATTCCGATTAGTATACCCAATAACCTTGCTTTGGTTTTAATTTCCTCCACTTAATTCACTCTCTTTTTTGTATGTGTATACTTTGTCAAAATTGTACATATACTTTGTCAAAATAGGTATCAAATTTTAGTGCCGATAGAATTAAACGAGTTTTTAGCCCGTATATATGCATAAGTATATTCCTCGTACTGTGCTGATGGAGAGAAATATGTAAGAGCATAAAAATAATTATTCTCCTTTGCAATAATCATTGTTTGAGTATAATTTACATCATTAAGGGTGTAAGAAACATTAAGTTCTTTACCTTTTGATTTACCCAGCATACTTTCTCTTTTGTAGTTTATTCTTAAATTCTTTGTCTTTTCTTGGAACTGATGAACCAAATCTGACACAACATTTTCAGTTGATTCATATTTTCCACCACTATCAATAGATAACAATGCTTGTATATTTAAAGTAGGGTATCCATCTTTGGATTCTTTTGGTAAAATGAAGGAAATTCTTTGATTCATTTTTAACAATTTCCCAGTCGTCCGGATACTCGATAGATATATTGAATTCAGTATCTGTATATGTTGTAAAGTTTATAGGCTTCCCATAAGTAGCATTAGTGTCATTCTTAGCGTTGTAGATGCATCCATTAATCAGTAACATTGACAAGAGTATGATGCTAACGTTTGTGTATTTGATCCTAATTTTTATACCTCCTGAAAAATAAAAAATTAAGTCGGCTAAATAATAGCCAACCAAAATTTTATATATTCATCTGTTATATACCTATTAGCTTACCAATAGCTACATGATACAGAAGTGCCGCTAGATTGTGCACTCGCACCGCCGCCATAGTTAGGTGATGATGCACTGCAACTCCAACCTGTTCGGTAATTTGTTGCTGATGCATAGTGGTATGTAACTGCTGCAAATGCATCTATTGTTTCAGAGGGCTTTGATGTATCTGCATTCAGGCTACCATTCCCATCTATTGTAACTGTGGGACTATTGTTACTATTGACCAGCGTTTTGGTGCCATCAGTGTTTATTTTATATGTGGTCACTTCTGCACTTGCTGGGAATGCTACTGCCACTACCATTAGAAGCATTGCAATCCCCACAACCTTAATCATTGATATTTTCCTCATTTCTTTTCACCTCCTTTTCTTTTTGTCATGCTGCGCTTTGTGCTCGCATGCCAAACCAGCCTAATGTGGAACAGCCAAAATATGTAATGTGGAACAATCGTTCCAAAAAATGGAACAACTATAAAACCGTAATCTAAATCTAAAGACATTTCCGGGTAAATTCATAAAAGCAACAATAATGATATCCATATTATTTGCAAAAAACCAGATCGTGTGTCCTCATGAATTGTTTTTTCTCCGAATAACGACACCTAAAAAAATGGAAATCAGGCTAAAATAAAGTCGCTCTTATGGATCATACCGTGGCTCTTAGTAAAATCCAGATGAAATATTCGGTCAGTATATCGATTCTGAAATCGACATCGGCAGTAGAAGCAACGGTTTCTTACAGACGAGCGAATAAAGTATATAATATACATGGACTGGATGCCTTAAAGACTTCCAGTCCGAACTCTGCACAATCGTATTTTATAGACTATTTACCTTGGACTTTTCCTTAAAGCTCTATAATGTTATATCCTGCCTCATGAAAGCCATATAAGACATCAACAACAGGATTACAGGAATAACCATCAATACAATCAGGTTAACCCAATTCTGCTCTAGCCAGTAGCCAAAAGTGAAGCCTGTATCAAATAGGCCTTGCATCTCAGAAGGCTTCTCATCTGGCCTACCGCCAGGAGCAATGAACTGTATTCCAGATTTCTGAGGTCCTGTTACGAGTTCAATAAAATGTGTGGAGGGAGATATAGACATAATATCCCGGGCAATTTTATCTCTCTTTTCCATTTTTTCCATAGAAGAAGGATCATCAGAAGATACCTCAAACATCTTTTGCTCCCCTGTAATTATCCCTGCTGCCGTGTACGCAATCGGACTTAGAAGCAAACCGAGCACTAGCCATACCACAATACTGTAAATAAGTGAATCTGATGACTCCTTTGTAAAAGTAGACAGAGCTACAGAGAGTGCCAGATAGCCCAACATAAATAAAAATGCCAGAATTATAAACACAATTATCCTGCCAATAAACTCTGCTGATATCGTTATCCCGGACACTCCAAGCATCACACCCATGGATGCCCCAACCGCAATAAATACTACAAAACCAAGCATAATCATCATACCAATAAGCTTGCCTGTAATCACCTGGTCTCTATAGACAGGATGCGTTAGAAGCACATTAAGCGAGCCTGATTTCCTCTCTTTAACAATAGCGTCAAATCCGAGTATGATTGCTGTCAAAGAGCCTAGCATGCTCATCTGGGATGCGAAATTCATAAAACCCATCGTAAGTGGAGAAAGCCCTCCAAAGCCGCCCATACGTGGCATACCTGAAATATTCTGTCCTGCTTGATACCCGTTCACAAGAAGTGCTATCATAAATACTCCGAGAATCAAATAGAACCTTGGACTCCATAGGCTATCAGCAAACTCTTTTTGCGCTATCACGAACACATTTTCAATATTTCGTTTCATAATTCACCTCAATATAAATCTTACGCCATCTCCTCTATCAGCTTCAGGAACACCCTCTGCAAATCCATTCTCTCCTCTTCGAACATGGATATGGTTCCTCCCATAGACTTTATCGCAGTAGCTATTCCAATGCGTGCGCCCAAATCCGTCAGTAACGAGATATGACCGTTCACCGATTCAACTGAACGCACGCCTTTCAACTCTTTCAATCCCTCTATAACCCTCTGCACAGGCAGATCCTGAACCTCAAGTGCATATCTAACGCCTACTTTTTCCCTCACCTTATCCCTGAGTTCCTTCACCGTGCCTACAGCAAGAAGCTTGCCGCGAGCAATTACCCCTATCCTGTCGCATATCTCCTCAACCTCTGCCATGCTGTGGCTGCTTAAAAATACGGTTACACCCTTCTCTTTGCTTAACTTTTTAATTAAATCCCGCATCATCTGTGCACCTAAGGGGTCGATGCCGCTTGTAGGCTCATCAAGGAACAGGACATTTGGCTCGTTTATCAATGCCTGTGCAAGACCGAATCGCTTCCTCATACCAGTAGAGAATCCGCCAGTTCTCTGGTCTATGGCACGGCTTAAACCTACAAGTTCAAGCAGGTCAACAATCCGCATCTCCCTTGTTTTTTCATCGATATCGTAGAGCTTGGCATAGAACCTGAGGTTCTGCCGGGCTGTGAGGTTATCGTAGTATCCAGCAGGCTCTGGCAAAACTCCCGTTGCTTCCCTTATCTTGATAACTTCTCTTACGATGTCGAAGCCCGCAACTTTTCCTGAGCCACCTGTAGGCTCAAGCAAGCCTATCAGCATCTTCATTGTCGTGGTCTTGCCTGCACCGTTTGGCCCTACAAAACCGAAGACTTCGCCTTTTTTAACGCTCAGGTTAAGCGAATCCACTGCTACAAGCTCATTTTTCTTACCAAAACTCTTGGTAAGATTTATGGTTTCTATAATATTTTCATTTTGATTGATTTCATTCATGTTTATCTTCTCCCGAATTTGCGTATTATGAACACCAGTGCAGCGATAGCCAGCAGTACCATCCCGATCCCTGCCACCCCGCTTGATCCTGACTTTTCAACATTAACTTTAATGCTCTTTTCCTCGCCCTGAATATCGCCGCTCCTTGCACGCATGAATATCTCTTTTATTCCTGAGCCTGCATCCGCCCTTGCAGTGATATCAACAGGAATATTCCTTGATTCGCCAGCCTCCAGTTTTTCTATTGTCCCGAAGCTCCTGATCTGGGTACTGATGCCGCTTACTTCCTGTATCTCAAGCTGCACATTGCTCAGCGCCTCATCCCCACCGTTTCTAAGAGTTACACTGATCTCTGTCGATCCGCCTGGATTAAGCGTTACCTCGCTGTAGCTTGGATAAAGGCTGAGTATCTGGCTTTTCTCAAGACCTTTATTGACGGTAACCTCAAGTTTCTGGGATACGTTTCTGTCATCTCCACTAACAGCACCCACAAGTATCGGGTATATTCCATCGCTGGCATTCAGGGAAGGTTTGACTTTCACCTTGAACTTCTGCTCGCTTTTGGCTGGCAGTTCAAGCGTAGTAAGCCTGACATCGTCATCAGCATCCGAGAGGAATTCCACATTCCAGCCTACTGGTTTATTCAATGTTTTTAAGTTCAGCTTAATCTGCTGGTCGTACCTGTTTTTCAAAGAT
>JAYTKX010000142.1:0-16141 GCA_043729865.1 Methanobacteriota archaeon | reverse complement strand
AAAGTATATAAAGGTGTCGGTAGACTTAGATGGGTATAGATAACGGTTTTTTTATAAAAATGAGGTTTTGTAGTCTATTAAAGTCGGAATGTCAGGTTAAATATGTTTTGTATGTTCATTTGCCCGGAAGAAATTAAGAAGTATTTGATCTATTGGATGCTATCGGAAGATAAAAAGTGAACGTGCTGCCCTCACCGTACCTGCTCTCAACAGAAATACTCCCGCCGTGCAGTTCAACCAGCTTCTTTGTGATAACAAGCCCGAGCCCCGTGCCTCCGTATTTTTTTGAGATTTTTGAATCAAGTTGCTCGAATTTATTAAATAATTTCTCCTATGGGAAATTCGCTGTCGTCTCTCTTAATCCCTGCCATCTCGACAGTTTTCCCGATAATTTTCGATTCACCTCTTGAGACCATCCGGTTCACTCCCTTTTGATGTGCCTCGCGGAAGCGTTCGGGCGAGGAGACCAATAGCAGCAAGCTCACCAAATGTCGATGACAGGTGAGCGTCGTTTTCGGTGAACCCTCCTGGTTTGTTGGAAAGACCAAGCAACCCCACAGCCTTACCTTCGATCAAAAGCGGGGCAAATAGGACATTCTCAAGTCTTACGTGCCCTTGCGGCATGTATTTTACCCATTCACTGTTAGAGAAATCATTATGCAACAATGCAGAAATCTCCGCCTGACGCTGTCGTGTTGAGAGGGAGATTTTGTTATTGCTATCTAAATTGTTCATTTATATAGTTCCTCTTTTGCGACAGGCAGCGTAAATGTGAACGTGCTTCCTTCTCCGAACCTGCTTTCCACCCATATCCTGCCCCCGTGCAGTTCCACGAGCTTCCTGGATATGGCAAGCCCCAGCCCTGTGCCGCCGTAATTTCTGGAAATTTCAGAGTTCACCTGCTCGAATTCCTTAAAAAGCTTTCCAAGGTCTTCCTCCCTTATCCCTATACCGGTATCAGAGACCGATATTATTGCGTTATCCCCCTCCTTTTTCGCCCTGATGCTGACGACCCCACCTTCCTTTTTGCTGAACTTTATGGCGTTATTCAGGAGGTTGAACAATATCTGTTTAATTCTCTGCTTATCTGCATCGATAAAATCCATTTCAGGGTCAAGCTCTTTTTTCAGCGTCACTTTATTTTTCGAAGCTTTTTCCTTAAGAAGGGTGATGGTCTCGCTGATGACCACGGGAACTGAAACCCTCTCGATTATAAGTTCTATCTTACCAGCTTCGACTTTGGAGAGATCAAGTATATCGTTTATCAGGTTTAGCAGGAATTTACTGCTGTTCAGGACATTTTCCACATATCTCTCCTGTTTTGCGTTCATATCCCCCGCTATCTTCTGCCTCATCAGTTCAGTGAACCCGATGATAGAATTAAGCGGGGTTCGCAGTTCATGGCTCATGTTAGCCAGGAACTCTGATTTTGCCTTATTTGCATAGGCAAGGCGTTCGTTCTCGATATGTATTTCCTCAGCCTTTTTGCGTACCGTAATATCCGTAGATAAAACGATGACAGACCCTACTATCTTTGTCACAGGGTCCTTGAGCGGCGACAGGGAGCGCATGAACCATTTTCCCCTGTATTCATGCTCATGCTGCTCTGGTTTTCCGGTTTCGTAAACGCGAAGGACGCTCTGTTTGAAATCGTCAGTTTGTGTAGAAAAATGGCAGTCCCCATATCCTCGTCCGTGAAAATTCCCTATGCCAAGGCGCGATAAATGCTTCGGATTAACATACAGGTAGTTGCAGTCCCGGTCGACCATATATATCGAATCTTCAGTAGATTCCAGGAATGAACGGTATTTTTCTTCAGAATTCATCAGACGTTCCTCAATTTTCTCATGCTCAATGATTTTCTGCCTGAGCTTCCGGTTTTCAATTTCAAGTTCAGAAGTCTTCTCATATATCGTTTTTTCCAGTTCTTTCCTCTGATCAGCCAGCGCTTCTTCCAGCAGCTTCTGCCGTGAACGGGAGCGCTCAAGTTCATCAAGGACTATTTTAATGGAATGGGAAAGTCCTGATATTTCATCCCCGTCCCCGGCTTTGATTTGTCCCGAAAATTTACCTGATCTGTTGATCTCTGCATTCAGACTGGCAATTCTTGAATTAATATTCTTCATTTTTCTGTCCTTTTGACGTTTTTCACATCATGATTATAATTATCATAATTATTGTAATTGATTGGTTTATCGATATATATATATACTTGTCCTTTATCGTGCCAGATTTAAGGTCATTTAGAAGATATCGGTATTAAGAATGAAAATGTAGAGCCTTCGCCATATCTGCTATCAGCCATTATTTTCCCACCATGCATTTCGACCAGCTTTTTTGAGATCGCAAGCCCGAGCCCTGTGCCCCCATAGCTCCTCGAAATCCCCGATTCAAGCTGCTCGAATTCCCTGAACAGTCTTCCAATATCCTCTTTCTTTATGCCAATACCGGTATCCGATACCGAGAAATTCGCCATATCTTTATCCTTCCGCGCCGAAACCATGACCTTCCCCCCTTCCTTCTTGCTGAATTTTACCGCATTGCTCAGGAGGTTGAACAGTATCTGCTTCAGCCTGAGCCTGTCAGCCTCAATAATATCCAGTTCTGGATCCAGTTCTTTTATCAGTTTTATATTGTTCGAATTAGCCCTTTCTCTTATCATTGTGAAGGCTTCTTCCACGACATCAGGTATTGATACATTTTCAATGCACAACTGCAGCTTTCCGGATTCCACCCTGGAAAGATCAAGAATGTCGTTTATCAATCCAAGCAGATGCTTTCCGCTCATCAGGACATTCTCAACATAATGCATCTGCTTTTCGTTCATGTCACCCGCTGTCTTTTCCTTCATCAGCTCAGAAAAGCCTATGATCGAATTCAATGGTGTTCTCAGTTCATGGCTCATATTTGCAAGGAACTCGGATTTTGCCTTGGTGGCAAGAGTAAGGCGCACGTTCTCAAGACGGATCTCTTCAGACTTTTTGAGCTCTGTGAGGTCGCGGATAACGTCCACCATGGCGATGGGCGCTCCGCTGTCGTCCCTGATAATTGAGGTAGTGAGCCCCATAGGGAAAATGTTCCCGTTCTTGTGCCTGACCATGAGCTCTCCAGTCCACCCCCCCCTCTCCTTTATGGCTGGAATTATCACCAAGCCGGCAAAATCCGGATCAGCGTTCATCTCATTAACATGTTTTCCTTTGAACTCATCGGGTGAAAAACCGTATATATCCTGCACGGCTTTGTTTGAGTAGATGATGCGTCCGCCAAGGTCAACTATCTGGATCCCCTCGTTTGCAGCCTCGACAGCGCTTGAGAAGAGCCTGAGCCTCTCTTCGATCTCTTTCCGTTCTGAGATATCCTGCGCCACGCAGACGATCCCCTGCAGCCTGCCGCTGCTATCATGCATTGCAGAACCCGAAAAAAGCATGGGGATTTTCCTGCCGTCTTTTGTCAGATAAGTTATCTCCATTTGCTTAATAGATCCTTCCTTTGTGATCTTTTCAAACCAGGATCCATCAGAACCGTAATTCCATTCTGCGCAGATCGTACTGATCGGCTTTCCATTGAGTTCTTCGGAGGTGTATCCCAGAAGGTCAGAGGCAGCCTGGTTCACAGTGCGTATCATGCCTTCGGGAGTCACAACAACAAGTGTCCCGAACATGCTTCTGATGATGTTATCTACATAATCCCGGGAGACTGTGGTCTTCTGCAGGTCTTCTGTCATTTTCCTGAACGAACCAGCCAGCGCACCGATCTCATTATCAGAATCTGCATTCAACCTGACCTCCAGATTTCCTTTGCTGACCTCCTCCATGCCCTTTGCCAGTTCTCTGACAGGTTTAACTATGATCCTGCTCAGGAACAGGCTTAATATCAGGGAAAGAATAGTTATGACAATCACAATATATATATTCGATCTGATGATCTGATCTTCAATATTCTCAATATACTCTTTCCTGTAACCGATGTACAGACGTCCGATAGTGTAATCTCCTTCCTTTATCAGATTGGACATCTCGATAACATGGACCCCTTCCATATTGATCTCTTTAATTGACATATCGGCAGCATCATTGTGATCGTGATTCAAAAAGCGACCGGGTATTTCATCCAGGAAAGTATGCGCTAAGATGTTCTCATTTTCATCATGTATTATTATATAATATATCGAGGATTTCTTTATCTCTTTTTCTTCGAATAGTATCGAAGTCACGGTTGCATAATCTCTGTTCGCCAGATAGGGGAATATCCTTTTTTCAAGGCTTTCCTGCCCGATGATTTCCCTGGATATAAGCTGCTGTTCCAGCCCCAGTTTCAATATGAATGTCGAAGATATTATATTCAATATCCCGAATAAAACTATCAGGATTACGAAGAACAATGACAATTTATACTGCAATTTCATATTACGCCCTTAACCTGAATCAAATAACATGAACCTTCCATTCATCAATCTTGATAAATACACCCTGTCAAAAGCCTGATGGTCGTTTTCCCCGAAATCTGCCGGGATCCCTACGCCCACGCTGAAATTCTTTATGGACTCGATCGACCTGATGAGTTTTTCCCTGTCAAGATCTCTTCCTGCATCTTTCAACGCCCTGACCAGGATCACGGCGTTTACATACCCTTCCAGACCAACGTAGTTCGGGCTGTCTTCAGGGAAATACTTTGCAGTAAGCTCCCGGTAATCCCTTACCGTATTGAGATAAGTGGCAGAGGTCTCATAGGGATCAGGTACCACCTGGGTCACGATTATCTTATCAGACGTGTTTATCCCCTTTCCTGAAAGCTCACTGGCGAATGCGTCTGCTCCCACGAAAGAGACTGAATGGAAATAAGGATCATTCCCTTTCTCCCGGTAGAGTTTCACGAATTTTGCCAGAGGAGTATATGTGCCAATCATCACAACCGTATCCGGATTTGAATTCCCGATCGTGTCAAGAGCCCTGTCCACATCCTCAGTACCCCTGATATAACTGCCTGTAGCGACAGGTTTGAGACCGTATCTGTTCATTGCGATCTCCACGCCCTTCAATCCAGCCATCCCGAAAGCATCGTCCTGGTAAAAGACCGCTATCTTTTTGTGATCCAGTTTTCCGACAAAATAGTTCACTGCATCCTCAGTTTCCTGATAATATGAAGCGCGGATGTTGAAGATGTGCGGTCTGAATGGTTCTCTCAGCTCTTCAGCCCCGGTGAAAAGCCCAAAAACGGGGATCTCTGCTTCTTCCGCTATGCCGATTATTTTCAAACTTGTGGGCGTCCCGACATAATCAAATAGAATAAATACCCTGTCTTCCAGTATCAATTTCTGCGTATTGGCTACTGTCCTTGGAGGATCATACCCGTCGTCATAAGCGATCAACCTGATCTTCCTGCCGTTCACTCCCCCGAGTGAATTTATCTCATTCAGGTATGAGAGAGAGCCATGAGTATACTGGGTGCCCAGGAAACCGGCATATCCGGTCAGAGCAGATGATGAACCGATCACGATCTCCGTGTCCGTTATCCCGGTGGTAATGGAGCGCTTTCCGGTATTATTTGTATTACCCGGGCTGTCCATCGTTGCCACACCCAGCAGGATAGCAAACGATACGAAGATCAGTAAAAATGTTATTATGACGTATTTTATTTTATATTTCATAACATATATTATTTTTTATATTTTTCCAATCTGTTTAGAAAGTCCGATACATCCAGCGGTTTTGATAAATATTCATTGAACCCGGCTGCAAGAAACCGCTCCCTGTCCCCTTTCATTGCGTATGAGGTCAGTGCTACCACAGGGATAGATTTATTTTTGGTTTTTAGTATTTTTGTTACTTCTACACCATCCATCCCGGGAAGCTCGATATCCATGAGTATCAGGTCATAATCCTCGGTTTCTGCTTTTTTGAGCGCTTCTTCTCCATCGAGAGCCTCATGTACCGTAAAGCCCCGCGCTAAGAGTATCTCAATAACAAGTTCCATGTTCAGAGGGTTATCCTCTACTACAAGCACTTTGGTCATATATTATACTCATTATCAGTATTCACATAGACTATTTATAGTTGTCTTTTTTATGAGTAAATAAATTTTATAAAATATATAATTACTATTGCATTTTTGCATCAAAAGATTTATTTAGTTTGAATTAAGTATAATGATAATCATGATTATGCTAATGCGAACAGATTGGCATCCAAAATATAGACGTCTAAAAGAATAAGAGAGGAATACCCGGATTTGATTTCCTGTCGGGCATCATGACGCTGTTGCTTGCCGTGATAGCCGTTGCATTTAAAAATAGAAAATAAGAAGGAGAAACACTAAAGACAAAGCGATGCCGCAATAAGGGCGTGGCATCGCTCACTTTTTTTCATGATCTTCCAAGCAGCCTGCATGTCTTGCATACTACTTCGCTTCCAGGTTCACCGCATATCCTGCATGCTGCTATCTGAGTATCGGGAGAACGCAGGGCTTCTGAGATGGTTTCAAGCCCTCCGAGCAGGGAGTATTTCGTGCCCGGATGTTTTACCTCGTAGTTATTGAGCATGTCACGTATCTCGTTCCGCAGGGCTTCACCTGCGTATGGGCACTCGTCCATGCTCACAGGCAGACCGTTCAGGAACCCGTAGAGAGCCACCTCTTTTTCAGGAATGCTTCGAAGAGGTTTTATCCTCATTACAAGACCCGGCTGTTTCACGTTCGGAAGCATTCTTTTTAACCTGTCCATGTCGCCTCGCAGGTAGTTCATCATTATGGTCTGCGACTCATCGTCGAGGTTATGACCTGTGGCAAGTTTACAAGCCCCGAGTTCCCGCGCCGTCTTATTGAGCAGGTTTTTCCGCAGCACCCCGCAAAGCGTACATGCAGCGTGTTCTTTTTTCTTCGTAAGCTTATCAAGTGTGACGCCGAATCCTTCGCTGAAAGACCTTATAGTGTGCGGAATTCCCAGGTCGTGGGTCAGCTTTACCGCATGTTCGAGCGTGTGCTCCCTGTATCCAATAATTCCTTCATCTATAGTGATGGCAGAGAGTTCCAGGTCTTTCCTGTCATGGAATATCTTATGCAGCACGTAAAGAAGAACGATGCTGTCCTTCCCGCCGCTTAACGCCACGGCTATCCGGTCCCCGCGTTCTACCATCCTGAATTTGCGGATATCGCGCTTTATCTTTCTTTCAACATCCTCGATAAAATGCGGCTTACAGAGGTGGGCGTTCGAGTATTTCTGGTATATCACAGCACTCTTGCTGCACCGCTGGCATTTCATATTTGGTTAAAATGCTATACTTTTATAAATAAACTTCCAGAAAGGCAGTGATAAGCTGTTTTTCAAGACCGTCTAAGTCCAGCACTTCTATGCCCCCAAATCCTGCATCAATAAGCCATTCCCTGTATTGCGTTTCTGTCCATGTTCCGCCTCTCTCTGTGCTTGCCAGCATGTTCACCGCGAACATCTCAGCCGACGGGCTTCTTCCGCGAACGAAGTCCTCAATGGCTACGATCCCGCCTTTTTTCACAAGTTTCCCGGCGCGCAAAAAGAGTTTCCTGTTCTCATCCTCAGAATATATGTGCGTAATATTTCCCATGAACACGATATCGAATGAATGTTCTTTGAATTCCTTCACGAACCCATCGTCCGTGAAATCACCTTTCTTAAGCGTGAGATCCCTGATACCCGCAAGCCCGAATTCCCTGCTGACATGATCTATGGTCTCTGGCATGTCAAGGAGGACTGCTTTTAACCCCCTGTTCACAAAAGCTCTTGAGTATTTGCCCGGTCCTCCCCCGAGATCAAGAACATTAAGCGCATCTTTCTTGATCTTCAGGCACTCCTCAACGACTTTCTCGACTACAGCATCCGGCCTGGAAGCCATGGCATTCATGAACACAGCGATGCTCTCCGGCTTTTTTCTTCCCGGCTTTTCCCCCCTGATTATCAGAGGAAGCTCAAGCCATGCTTTCATTTTATTCATAAAATGCGGGATGTAGCCTCCCACATACTCATCGCCGCCCTCGATAAAGAGAGGTTTCGCCCTTTTAGCGATAATGTATCTGTTGTTTTTCTTTTCCACGTACCCCATTGCGCACAGCGCTTCAAGCACGATGTACAGGGCGCGCTTATCCGATCGGAGTTCGCACGCAAGGGTGTCGATATCCTTTTCCTCAGATATGGCTGAAAAAATACCTGTCTTCAGGGCAGAACCGATAAGTACGAGTTTATTTGCATCTTCGATCGCCCTGTCAATATCAAGTTCTTCCATAGAGGACAAATTACCATGGTTCAAATTGGTCATAAGATAATTAAGATTTACCTGTATCTGCCTTTAATTCTTCCGTTTTTGAAAACAGGGCTCTTAATTCCCTTATTTCATTCTTTGACCTGTCTATGTATTCATGGAACATATTCCAGTGAATAAAAGCCTTTTCAAATATTTCTTTATTAAATGGTATTGAGAAATTTTCGTCCACCCATATTTTAGTATGCCCCTTTCTCTGCAATTCTTCCATCAGTTCGATCTCATAAGAAGGACTCCCGAATAATTTAATAGCCGGGCGAACTCTAAGGATCTTTCCGGCAAACAAGCCCGTATAATTTACGGCTATTTGATACCCCATTATTATATTATCTTTATCATATTTCGTTGATGTCATTTGCTAATAATTATCTTTCTCCCTTCTTTTAAAGTCTTCCATTTTTCTTGCCCTTAGACCTGATAGATTTCTCCTTCTTCAGATCCTTCACCTGCCCCTCATGCCATGCCCAGTCATCCTCTGTGAGTGAAAAATTCTCAAATTCTCTCCCGAGTTCTTCATTATTAAGCTCAGACCTTGTAATGTTTGCAAGCTCTTTTGAGAGTTTCATATAGAACCTGACTTCTTTCTGGACATTTTTCATGCCGGCAACGTACTCTTCGAATTTGATATTGCCGGCTTTAAACTGTTTATGCAGAGATTCACGTTTCATCTGGCGCACTCTGATCTCGTCCAGCAGTTGCCTGGCTTTACGGGCAATGAACTCAGAGTGGTTATCTTCACCTGATATTCCGTACCTGAACATCCGGATCTTTATATCGAGGGCATAATCATCAATCGAATCATCTATAACATCAAATATGCTGCCGTCGATATTTCCTCCGATTTCATAGACATTAACGTACCATCGGAATTCTACCAGACCCCCGCTATAGTTTCCGTTGAAATTCACAGTATGGAACCCCCTGCTCAGATTGTCCCATGAGCGCTCATAATAGTATACGCTGCCGTCCACGCCGCCGTCAACAGGCTGCCTATCCACAGTCCAACTGCTTTGCGTTAACTGTTCATATGTCGTGACCGAGTATTCGACGGTCTCGCTCACTGTATCGTTGACATATATATTTTCAACAACCTGTGGATACCATGAAACTATGGTGGAAGCACTGACTGGAAGTGTAAATGCCAGTATAATAATAAGTGCTGCTATGCGGCTCATTTCGTGTGAAATAAGTTCCTACAAATATAAAGCTGGCTAAGGTTTTTTGGGTTTTTTCAGTTTTTGCCAATTCCATAGAGCCCCATATAGTTTTCAATCGTTATGAATTACTATTTTCGAGATTAAAACCTGTATATATGTTAAATTTTAAAACACCGGAATTATAGACCTCAATACCTTGCTATCGTTATAAATCCGGTATGACCTACCCTTGAAGTTGAAGGACGCGTTCCCCTGTCAGTAAAAGATATCTCACGCTCAATTGTCTCAAGGGTAGTAACCTCTGTAAATCCGGTTTTTTCAATTGCCAGCCTGACTTCCTTTGCCTGTTCAAAAAACGGGGAATATACAGCAACATAACCTCCAGGATAAATAACACGGGAAACATGCGGTATCGCTTTTGACGCATCCATGGTGTCCAGGGTTATCACATCGAATTTCTCATCAAGTCCCTGTATCTCAACAGCTATATCGCCATGGCGCAATTCGATATTGGAGAGACCTGCCTGGGTTATATTCCGCCGGGCTATTTCCATGAACTCCTCACGTATCTCATATGTCACGACTCTTCTCGCGATCCCGCCAAGAAATATCGCAAGGATACCAGAACCGGTCCCCGCGTCCAGTACATGATCGGAAGAGCATAAACCGGTGTTTGAAATTATAATGCCGATATCCTTTGGCATCATGGGTGCGCCGGTTCTTTTTGCATACTTGAAAAAATCAGGCGCTTTTGGCTTCTGGATGATAAACTCCGCGCCGAGGTGCGAGCGTATCGTGTCCCCGAATGATTTAGTACGCAGTTCATCAAGGTTAATTACTCCCAGGTCTGTGTGCAGTTTTCCAGCAGGCATCGCAAAATACTCTTTTATCTTCCCTTTGTCATTTGTCTTCAGGATTACAGGCGTTTCCATTATCTCTCCGTCTGGCTAATATAGGAACAGGTAGATAAAGAATAGTGTGGCAGGCATGGAGCATGTAATAATCAAGGACAAAAAATATTCTATTGAAACCCTGAAACTTCTGACAGGTCAGCCGGAAATGGAATTAAAGAAGATCCCGCATAGTGTGCTTGTTATTGCAGAGGCTGTGGACGGGCCGGATAAACTGCCGTATCTCTTAGAGACCATCAAATCGCTGGAAATAGATGATATCGATAAGTTCAGGTATGTACTGCTCAGGGTCCAGATAGATTCAGAACTCCATATGAACGAGGACATACAGAAGTACCATAAGCGCCTGTATGTGTCACAGGTAATTGAAAAATTGCTGTACGGCGAGCTGTTCTTTGAAGCCGGAAAAGATGAAGATAAGGATGAAGAGTAACGATATGAAATAATGCTTATATCTTATATACCATTAACAACATCTGAACGCCGGACGATTATGTACGCTGACAGGATCAATTCACTACCACCTTATTTATTTGCAACAATCGACAGAGCCAGGCAGGATGCCATTAAAAAAGGCGTTGACGTAATAAATCTCAGCATAGGTGATCCTGATATGCCCACTCCCCCTCATATTGTGGAGGCGATGAGAATATCTGTGGGCGAACCGGCAAGGCACCGCTATCCATCGTATGAAGGCATGCTTTCTTTCAGGGCTGCAGCTGCAAAATGGTATAAAAAGACGATGAAAATTGACCTTGACCCTGAAAGCGAGGTACTCACGCTCATTGGTTCAAAAGAGGGGATAGCCCATATACCTCTTGCGTTCCTGAACTCCGGGGATGTATCGCTTGTCCCCGACCCCGGATACCCGGTCTACAACATCGGGTCTATCCTTGCAGACGGTAAACCGTTCAAGATGCCGCTCTTAGCCGAAAACGATTTTCTTCCTGATCTTGATGCGATACCAAAAGACGTAGCGAAAAAAGCAAAGATAATGTTCCTGAATTATCCGAACAACCCCACATCTGCGACAGCGACGACAAAATTTTTCGAGGAAGTTGTGGACTTTGCGAATGAAAATGAAATACTGGTAATTCACGATAATGCGTATTCAGAGATGACCTATGACGGCTACAAATCCCCCAGTTTCCTTGCCATAAAAGGAGCAAAAGATGTTGGTATCGAGATGCATTCCCTGTCCAAGACATATAATATGACCGGATGGAGGCTGGGTTTTGCGGTCGGGAACCGCGATATGCTTGCAGGTCTTGGAAAGATCAAATCAAATGTGGATTCGGGCGCGTTCGAGGCTGTTCAGGAAGCAGGGATCGCGGCGCTATCAGGTCCGCAGGATTGCGTCCGGGATATGAACCAGGTATATAAGGAGAGACGTGACGCCCTTATTGCAGGGTTGAACGAACTCGGTCTGGATGTAAAACCGCCAAGAGCGACGTTCTACGTATGGGTGCGTGTAAATGGCAGATCACTTGATTTCACAAAGATGCTTCTTGAAGAAGCCGGGATCGTGGCAACACCGGGCGTAGGTTTTGGTGAGCATGGAGAAGGATATATTCGATTTGCGCTCACGCAGTCCGTGGAAAGGATCAACGAGGCTATTGAGAGAATGCATAAACTGAGAATAAATAGAAACTCTTTTGAATACTTCGGTCATGGGAGAACTAAATGGAAATAGAACAACTTCTGGCTGAACACGCAGAAATGGTGGATGCAGAACTTCCAGCTTTGCTTGATAATATCAAACCTCCTGAACTTGCTGCAGCCGTCGCATATGCGATAGCATCAAAAGGTAAACGCATACGTTCAGCGCTTGTCACACTTGCCAGCGAGGCTGTGGGAGGAACAGCGCGAGAAGCAAGTTTTGCAGCCGCGTCAATCGAATTGATACATTCATCATCGCTCGTCCTGGACGATGTGATAGATAAATCTGAAAAAAGGCGGGGCTGCGATACGGTACATAAGAAGTGGGGCATAGATATGGCTCTGCTGACCGTACAGGTCCTGGCGGCTCTTTCGCTTAAGCTTGCTTCACGCGACCCGAGGCTCGTTCGAACTATAGCGGATTCGCTGCTGTATATGGGAGAAGGGGAAGCCATGGAACTTGTTGACTATGCCAGAGATAAGAATAGCTATATTGATCTTGCATTCAGGAAAACAGGTTCGCTTTTCGGGTCTGCCACGGAAGTGGGTTCTTTAGTGGGCGGAGGCGACGATAAAGAGACTGGATCTTTGCTGGAATTCGGGAACCATATTGGAATAGCCTTCCAGATACGGGATGATATCCTGGACTGTATTTCAAATGAAAACGACCTGGGAAAACCCGTTAAAAAGGACATTTTTATGGGAAGACCGTCGATCGTGGTCATTGATGCCCTGAATTCAGGGATAACGCTTGAACAGATGATGAAATGCAACAACGGGCAACTCATGCACCTTGTCGCGGATTCGATCGATTATGCAGAAGAAACAGCACGGGAAGAGCTTGATTTTGCTATGGCTCATATTGAAAAGCTTGATGAAAGCCCTGCAAAAAATAAACTCATCACGCTTGGCGAATATATCATAAGCCGAAGCAAATAAAATGGCTTGAAAAACAAATCATCAAAATTTCCTGGTAACACTTATGGAATATGACAGTATCGGTTCTTTTTATAATTACCTGCCTGAAGGATGCCAGCTCTGTTATAAGGGAGCAAAGATGGTACTTTTCGTTACAGGCATATGCGGTAAGAAATGTTTTTACTGCCCGGTCTCAGAGGCGAGACGTGAAAAGGATGTAATATTTGCCAATGAGAGGCGTGTTGAGAAGGACGAAGACATAATAGAAGAAGCGCTTTCGATGGATGCGCTGGGTACAGGCATAACAGGTGGTGAGCCGCTTTTAAGGCTTGACAGGGTACTGCATTACATACGTATTCTTAAGAACAGGTTCGGGGCTTCGCATCATATACACTTATATACTGCCCTTGTCCCCAATATGGGAGCGCTCGAATCGCTGAGAAATGCAGGTCTTGATGAGATCAGGTTTCATCCACCTCATCATATGTGGAAAGATATAAACAACACGATTTATGGATCCTCTATCAAATGGGCTCATAAGCTTGGCATCTCTGCCGGGATCGAAATACCATCCATTGCATCTGATTTTTCAGGAATTTTATCACTTCTGGATGAAGTCGATGGGTTCTTGAACCTGAACGAACTTGAATTTTCCGAAACGAATGTGGAAGAGATGAAGAAACGGGGGTATGAAGTCGCAAGCGATGAATCTTGCGAAGCAAAAGGCAGCAGAGAAGTCGCAGAGGCTTTGAACGGAAAGAAAGCGCATTTCTGCTCATCGCGGTTCAAGGATGCTATCCAGCTCAGGGAAAGGTATAAACGAATAGCGAATAAAAATGCTCGTGAGTTTGATGAAATAACAGAGGATGGAACGCTAATATACGGTGTGATCGAAGGATGCAGTCCTGACATCCTGAAAGAGGCGGGGGTGCTGGAGGATATGTACGCCGTCACGGACGTTTCCATTGAAACTGCATCGTGGCTCGCTTCCGCCCTGGCTGAAGAGATAAAAAAGATCGGGGGCAGTGCATGTATTATTGAGCGTTATCCCATGAAGAACGGAATGGTCGTTGAAAGAACGCCTTTATGAGCAAGCAAAAGTATAAACTCTCAAAATTTAATAATGAAAACCGGTGGTCTGACTGAGTCCCAAACCAAACGAAAATATGAAGACGAGGGTAACAAAGTACTTAATGAGGGACAAAACCGGCATCAGACGATCGGTTTTAAAATTGTTCCTTAAAGGCAAGCCTTATACTACGCAGGATGTTTTTGATGGTCTCAAACTGGAGGGATTTGACGTCAATTACAGGGGGGTTTCAGCCATGGTCGGTCTTATGAATACAAGGCTTGGAATTCTGAGGATCGACGTAAAAGGAGACCATAATGTCTATTCTCTTAAATTAGAGTATAATAATCCGGTAAAGCTGATAATGGATAATTATTAAACTGGATAAATTTTATTAGTAAATCCTGTTAATCCCCTCTGAAATTGATCATATCAAGTTCACAGCCTGCGCCCTGCCCTATCCCCTCATCCACCCTCACGTGGATCTTTTTAATATTATCAACACCCCGTAACGCTTTTGCTATCCCGGAAGTGAAATATTTGCAAAGGTCTTCTGCGCTCACCGAGGCTGTTGGGAGGAACACGACATCTTCTGATGGCAGAACATATCGTTTATTACTTTCAATGATCTCTACGGAAACTTCTTTCTTTTTCCCTATCCGAAGGCGCGGGTCATTTTCAGCTATCAGCACCCTGTGGTCGAGCCTGTCGCATAGTTCATTTACTATCCCTTTTACCCTCTCAAAATCGATGATGAAATCCCCGACCTGTTCCCCTTCAAGCCGCACGCTGATAGCATATGTATGCCCGTGCAGGCAGCCGCATTTGGGGTGGTTCGGGATGAAATGGCAGGCTGAGAAACGCAGTTTTGCCATCCAGCCGTCTATTTCGATGAACATGGGAATGGCTTAATAGCTCTTCAAGGGATAATCCTTTGGTCGAATGGAGGTAGTTTTAATTTGTGTTCGAAAGGTTTATTTCCCATCTAAAACATAAAACCACTTTATATTTGCTTAAATGGGTGAAAGAATATACTTCTTTAGGCAAAAACACTATCTACAGGCCTCGTAACATTTGTACGGGGGGCACGAATAGGTCTATATGAATTTAAGAGGTTACCGCTGTGCAGCTATATGCGGACTCGGAGTTGCCGAAAACGGAACATATTCTTCGTTAAAAGCCTCAGGGAAACTATTATTTAAATTATGCTTAATAGAATATGTCCATTGACCATCAAGATTATCAACACAAACAAAAACGACTTTTATTATTTTGTTAGTGGGAATTTTATTCCTAAGCTCTTCATATTTATCAAAGAATATTTGCTTATATTCAATGTGTTTGGTCTTTCTTTTTGGATTATTGATAATTTTTCCAAAAGCAAAAAATATAATATATCCATTATCTATTTTATTTCCTATGTGACATAATTCATCAAAATCAGGGTCTATATGTTTAAAATGGCTGGGACTGAATTCACTTTCCTCGTTGATATTTGTATCTATTTTATTAAGCTTTAGTTTAAACTCCATTGCATAAGGAACTGAATCCGAATAATCATCTTTTACAAAACATTCAATTTAGTAGGATACTCCCACCTGAATTTATATTCTTGATTTTTTCTAATAATAATATCATAAAATTTATATATTAAAATATTCTCATACATAAAAGACTCTGGATTTTGCATAAAGTCTTCAAATAATTTTATAATGCCCTCTTCAATGACATCATCCATATTTTGTACTCCTTAAAATTACTTTTGTTCTCTATTATTGTGCCTTCAGGTGTTTTACTCTGCATTATATTTATAAAATATTTATTATTATCAATTTCTTTTATTTTATAGTCTTGATAGACAAATTCTGAAAAGCATATTTTTGTTGGATCGACAATTGAATCAGGGGCGATGAAAATAAATATCAAAGGTTTAGTGATGTTATCTTTCTTCAATTTTTCTTCAATGTTTGAAATTAAATGAGCATCTGGTTCATAATTTAAGCGTGTACATAATACTGTAAATTCAGAATTGATATGAATTAGTGTACCAACTCACGTTTTAGAAGATTTCTAACTTTTTAAGCTTCACAATTAAAGATGTTAACTTTTTAAATCATCTTTTCCGTCCCTATATTATAAAAT
>JAYTKX010000141.1:0-8801 GCA_043729865.1 Methanobacteriota archaeon | reverse complement strand
GCAAAAACTTAAGAATTATAGTTAATTTTTTGTAACTGTCAGATTGATTTTCCCGCCAAAATAGTAGACATACTCGATGAATGGAATTTTTTAACTGTCAAAGTAGGGCATTAATATTTTCAATCCTTGTTTTTATATCTATGTATCAGTTCAGTTAATCCTTTTTCATTCTCCAAAAGTCTTAATATCTCATCGAATTCTGCAAGAAGATCATGTCGATTATTTTTTATTAGAATTCTCAATAAATCATTTTTCATTGAGTCAATTGCATCGCCAAAATAGTAATTTAGAGTTTTATAATCTTGAATTGAAGTACTCATAATTTTAAAATACTATTATATTTTTGGAAAATAAACATTTCTAAAAATTTCAAGTCCTCCCTCTTTTGAAACTTTTCATTAAAATGCATAGATTTATGTATAATAATTCATTTTTTCTTCAAATATGTTGTATCTCAGTATAATCACCAAAATGAATTGAAACGGTTCGTATTTTTTGATCAAACCATTACTTTCACACCGCTTGGTTATCCCATATATACCCCCGGCGTTATCTGTTAATAGAGGTGACATATATGGATTTATTCTGGAGCGGTCTTGCACAGAGAGCATCCGAACATACATGGAACGAAAGGAGAAGCCAGTTCAGCAAGGTTCATGAAATGGTTATTCAGAAAATTGAAAATGAGAGCCATAATCAGAATAATTATTGAACCGATGATCCGTTGACAACATTTATTTATGATTCAATTCTATTCCGATGTGGTGATCAAATGACAGAACCTCCCTTAAAGATATATGAGAAATTAGACCCTGAACTTCTCAAACATGTTGAAAATTCAGGCGAATTCGTATTTAATGATGGCGCTTTGCCGAGGAAATATAAGCTGCTGATAGGTATGGCTTTCGATGCATCATTCGGAGCAGTCCAGGGCGTAAAATCACTGGCTCGGCAGGCTATTGAAGCAGGCGCTACACCGGAAGAGATCACCGAGGCATTGAGAGTTGCCCAATATCTGAGCGGAGTAGGCTGCATCTATACGGCGGGACTGGCGCTGAAGGAATTATTTGAAGAAAGACCCTGAACTATGGCAAGAATCTCAAATAATCGTAAATCATTTATGAAAAATAAAAAACCGCAGATAACCGCAGATAACCGCAGATAACCGCAGATAACCGCAGATAAACGCAGATAAACGCAGATGAACGCAGATTAATAGCGACGTATCCGCGTTTATCTGCGTTCATCTGCGGTTAAAATATTACGGAAATTTAAGAATCGTGATATAACTTAAGACATGGATATAGACATCAGGAAAGCAATACCATCAGATATCAGGGACATTAAAAAGATCCTTTCCTTTTATTGCCTTGACACTGAAAAAGTCGAAAAGAACCTTCCCGAGTTCATAATAGCTGTGAAAGATGGAATAACAGTCGGATGCGCCTGCCTGGACGTGGGCGATATTGTTGAACTCAGGTCGATCGCCGTCCTCCCTTCATATCGCAACAGGGGTATAGGCAGCGAACTTGTCAATGTCGTCCTTAACCGCGCCGCAGAGATTACAGATAAGGTATATCTCAGGACTACATCTCCTGTTTTTTTCGAGAAAAAAGGAGCTCATAGAGTTGAAAATGATGAAAAAAAGGTCATCTGGAAAGAATGCGATGAGTGCGATAAGTTCAATATTTGTAAACAGGCATTGATGAGATTTGATATATAGCAGAAAGAAATTATCATTAAGATTTCTGGTTTCATCAATCCATGTTGATCCCGGTTCGATAGCTATATACTGATATAAATTAATGTATTTTTGCTGAACAGTGGGATTTATGAAACGCATCTCAGTCATATACAAGATCTCTTTATTGGTTTTAATAATAGTCTTAATCCCCCTTGTCATAATGTCCTCCTATATATTATCAGACTTCCCTGTTCTCAAGAAGCAGATAAATAATGCCACAGATTCACTTCAATATGAAAGTAATCTAAGTTTCCAGAAAGTAAAGGAGATCGCTATAAAAAACAGCGAAGACACTCTGGATGCCCAGTCTGATAAGCTTATAAGGATTAGAATGATCGAAATATCAAAACAGATCTCAGAGTTCTTAAGAGGTGTTGAAGACGATGCAATCTTTCTTTCAACACTCCCGCAGGATGAGCAAACATACATCGGTTTCGTGAACTCCAAACGAAAAGCTGTCTGGTTTAACAGTGATAATTATGAAATGCTTCCTGTGTATTCGGAATTATCATTCATCGGGATAGACGGTTTGGAAAGGGTCAAGATAAAAAACGGCTCTATCAGTAAAGATCTTCTTGATTTGAGCAAAGATGCGAACCTTGAGTTCAAGTCACGGGTAGCACCGGATGCCCCGGTCACAAATTACTATAAGGAAGGGATGAAGCTAAAAAAAGGGGAGATATATGTGAGCCACATAGAGGGCAGGATACTCAACATAACTGAAGCCCATGCGGGTAATAGAAATCCGTTTGGAAAATATGCACACGGTGTCCAGAGGTTCGTCACACCTGTTTACAGGGATGGGGAAAAGATCGGCATTCTCATGCTGGGGCTGGATTCTATCCATGTACTTGAGTACATGCAGCATATTCGACCGCTGGATTATGATAGGCTTCCACTCACAGACCTGCTCTCCGGAGACTATCTGGCGTTTCTGGACAATGAAGGCTGGCTTCTGCATCCGAAACAGTATTTCAGCAAAGGATATGATAAAAACGGAGAGCTTGTACCCCCGGTAAATGAAA
The DNA here is from genome assembly GCA_043729865.1 of Methanobacteriota archaeon. Taxonomy (GTDB): domain Archaea; phylum Halobacteriota; class Methanosarcinia; order Methanosarcinales; family Methanoperedenaceae; genus Methanoperedens. Next base: position 6,032 of record JAYTKX010000141.1, on the reverse strand, counting down.
GCAATTTCCAGGAATATAATACCAGCGGTTTGTTCCCCATGCACATACCGAGTTCAAAGATCCTGTGGGGAAAGAGCGGTGATGAATACATGAAGAGGATCATGAACTCACTCTATGTCACGGGCGAGGGTGATTTTTTCAGTGAGCAGATGCTTGAAGGGAAAACAAAGGTGGCGGTATGGGTACCTGTGACATATGGGCGGGAATTCGGCGATAAGTCAGTGAACATGGAACGTGGATATGGTTTTCTTTTTGCCTCAAGCGAGTTACCGGTATTTTACCAATCATCCACAGATATGGGAAGGCTTATCGGTAATCAGAGTGAGATACTCGCCAATAACCTCAAAGAAGTTACTGTGATTGCTACGGGCAATATAGATGAAAGTGCACGGCAGATCCTCAATAAGATCCCATTTATCCTGATGTTGATAATGGTTATGCTTGTCGGTTTCGGGCTTGCAGGAACTTACTTGATCATAAGACCCCTCAGGTCTGTCACAGAAGGAGCAAGAGTTCTCGGAGAGGGGAAACTTGAGCACAGAATAGATGTTGCCTCGGAGGATGAAATGGGGGAACTGGCAGCATCATTTAACAGAATGGCTTCTGAGCTTGCGGACAAGGCAGCATCGATGCGGAAAAAAACCAGGGAACTTTCAGCTCTCTATGCAGTTGCTAAAAGCGTAAGCCAATCGCTTGATATTGATGAAATGCTCAATAGTACGCTTGAGAACGTATTACAGATAATGGGAGCCGAGGGCGGCGCTATAAATCTCGCAGAAGAAGATGGGACTATCTTGCACCTTAAGGTTCATAAGGGGCTTTCTCAAAAATTTGTTGATGCTGTTAAAACAATAAAAATGGATTTTGGGGTTTCGGGTCAGGCTTTAAAAATGAAAAAACCGGTTGCTATAGACATATCCATATATCCGGAAGAGAGTCTCATACCCTTGCTGCGTGATGAGGGGATCGTATCCATTGCAAGCACACCTATCTTATTTAAAGACAGGATTCTCGGTACGATAAATATCCACTATATGCACCCTCATATATTATCGCAGGATGAACTGGACCTTTTTGCTTCTATCGGGAATGAACTTGGAGTTGCGGTTGAAAATCTCCATCTATTTTCAGAAATTCAACGCCACGATAGAACCCTGGAGGCTCTCTATACCATAGACAGAGTGATAAGCCAGACCCTGGATCTGGGGATTATATTCCGTGATGCCCTATCAAAGACACTGGAAGTAACAAAAACCGAAGCAGGAGCTATATATATTCTGGAACCGGATGGAAAAACACTGAGCCTTAAAAAACACCAGGGAATATCCCCTGAACTTGCTCAGGCATTCTCAACGATAATGGTGGGGAAAGGTGCATCCGGAATGGCTGTCAGTTCAGGTAAAACAGTGATCCTGGATGTCCGGAAGTATCCAGACCCCGATCAGCTCTCCCTTCTGGTAAAGGATGGAATACTCTCTATTATCAGCACTCCGCTCGTAGCAAAGGGAAAGGCTGTTGGAGCCCTGACCATCATAAACCGGAGACTTCGTTCTTTCTCAAAGGAGGATCTTGACCTGTTAGATTCAATAGGAAGCCAGATAGGAGGCGCGGTAGAGAATGCTCGCCTTTACAGCGAATCGAAAAAGAACCTGGAAAAATTACAGAAAACATACGAAGAACTGCAAACTCTGGATAAAATGAAAGATGAGTTCATGTCAAACGTATCCCATGAATTAAAAACTCCTCTCATCTCAATAAAAGGATATGGCGAATTATTATATGATGAGAAACTGGTGGGCAGGTTGGATGAACAAAAAAAGAGCCTTGAAGCAATTATCCGGAATGCGGACAGATTGACCCGTTTGATAAATTCCATATTATTCATCACCAGGTTCCAGAGTGGAAAAATCGAGTTGCGTTCTAAATCCGTAGACATTGAGGAAATAATCCAGACAAGTGTCGAAGATCTAAAAAATCCAATGGATAAAAAGCATATCACCTTTGAAAAAGAATTGTCTGCAGTATCCAGACTCAGAGGAGATAAGGATAGATTTGTAGAAGTGATCACTAATCTTCTTGATAACTCAATAAAGTTCACGCCTGTGGGAGGAAAAATAACATTAAAAGCATGGGATGAGGCGGAAAATGTCCATATTACAGTATCCGATAACGGCATAGGCATTCCCGCTGATATTATACCTAAATTGTTCACTCGCTTTTATCAGGTTGATGCATCGACCTCAAGAAAGTATGGAGGCACAGGTCTTGGATTGTATATAACAAAGACCATTATTGATGCAACAGGAGGCAAGATCTGGATCGAAAGCGAGGTTCTAAAGGGAACTACGGTCCACATACTCATACCTGCTGCGAAGGCTGAAAGTTAATGCTTGTTATTTTCCGCAATTTTTTAAAAACGTGTTATAAGAAAACCTTATTAAGTATGGAATATGATTAATTATTATTAAAGGGCGTGAATGATTGTTCAGAAGATTTCTGGAAGCATATATTGATGTCTGCAATAATATCGTGACTGAATCCGCTAATTCAGTTTTGATGTTTGAAGCGGGTGAACAGGCTGCAGTGAATCTAAAATATGATCGGATCGAGGATAGCTGTAGTGAATTTGAAAAAGATGAAATTAAAATTTCTATCGAAAAGTCGGAAAAAAAAGTATCATTCAGGGTAAAAGGATTGGGTTTTGATAAAAAATGCAAATACTGCGATCTATTGAGGGGATTTTTCGGAGGGCTGGCTAGAAAACATATTGATCCAAGATACTATTGTAAGAAAGGAACGGAATGCGCACTTGAGGGCGCACAGGAATGCATTTTCATTGCGGAGCTGGTCGAATGAACAATTACATCTCAGGAAGCAAAACTTTCCGGATCTTTAATTGAATCTCCGTGACTGAAGGTGTGAAATGTCAAAAATCCTGAACGTAACCCTCAGCGATATCGAATACGATATCCTGAAAAATATGAAGATCGTTGAGGGGAAGGAGGGGGAGAAGCTCAGAAACCTTATGAGATATTATATATTCACATTACCTGAACTCAAATCCGCAGAATACGCATTAAAAAGAGTGGAGAAAAAAGCCGAGATCGAGTCATATCTTCGTGAAGTATGGGCTGCTTATGAGCTTATGGATAACCCCACCGAGATCTGGAAAGATGAGAAAATAAATAAATTAACCAGCGATCTGATGGAGATCAATGTCCTTATGAAGACAGGAGAAAAACAATATATTCCTTCAAATAAATTCAGAAGCCTGTTCAAAATGCTTCTTCATGATATTGCAACTGAATCGGGGGATATGGATGAATATTCCGCAGCCTGCGTCGCTACTGTCCAGTTATTGATGGAATTCGGGGCAGGAGTGCTTAGTAATGACACCATCAGGGATGGAACTATCTTTCTTAATGAGGGCTGGATGTTTATTTATGCTACCGCTATGAAAAAAGCCAGAGATTTCATGAAAACAAAAAAGATGTTCCCCGAGGAAGCTCATATCATAAGTTCAACATAGACTGCTGTTATATCAATAAAATATAAATATTATTACTAATATGATAAATATCAGTATATGAAGGTTGATTGACATGGGTACAAAAACGAAATTTTATGAACCGGGGTGTATTTAGTGGCATCTCAGGATCTTAATGAGATATACAAGAAACTGACAGGCGAAGACCTTTCCACAGCGCCCGAAATACCTGTTAGCCCCGAAATCGATACAGAGATAAGCAATTGCATAATGAAAAACAGCGGCGGTAATCAATTGGTCGAAAATGACCTCATGGAAAAGATATTTATCAGGGTCATTCTGTTAAAATTGAAAAAGAGATGATAGCCGGAATTTCTGGCAAAAACTTTTATCTATGAAATCTAATTAAGTAACTGAATATATTAATGCAAACAACAATTACTGGATATATCTGAGGGGATATAACAATGGATGAGATAACGCTAACTGTAGCAAAAGCATACCCGAATGATTCTGGAAGAGGGATAGCGCGGCTTGACCCGCATACGATGATGATCCTGCAGCTAACGCCAGGCGATATAATATCACTCGAAGGAAAGAGAGTAACATCCGCAAAAGTCTGGCGCGCAGACCGCATTGACTGGGATCAGGATATTATTCGAATTGATGGTTTTATAAGGCAGAATTCAGGTGGAGGAATTGGCGACCATGTCAAGATTAAGAAAGCAGACGTCAAAATAGCTAACAATATAGTCCTGGCGCCGCCTGAAGGGACATCAATTCAGTTCGGAGGAGAAGCTGAAGAGATGGTCAAGCGCCAGATAATGAAACGTTCCATCGTCAAAGGGGACATTATTCCTGTAATGAGCACAATGGCTCACCCATTCCTTGGGCGCGTTGTCACCGGTCAGACCATACCGCTTATTGCGATCGAAGCTGAACCGGAAGGGATACTTCTTATTACTGAAGCAACGGAGATCAAGCTCAGAGAGAAGCCAGTTGTGCTTGAAGTAACAGGGACGGGTATCACATATGAAGACATTGGAGGTTTATCTGATGAGATCCAGCGTCTGCGCGAGATGATAGAGCTTCCCATGAAGCATCCGGAAGTATTTGAGAAACTGGGCATCGGTTCTCCCAAGGGCGTCCTGATGTACGGTCCCCCGGGGACAGGCAAAACCCTTATCGCACGGGCGGTCGCCAATGAATCCGGTTCCAACTTTTTCTCCATCGCAGGACCTGAGATAATGAGCAAGTATTACGGGGAAAGCGAACAGAGGCTTCGTGAACTTTTCGAGCAGGCGAACAAGGAAGCTCCATCCATCATATTCATTGATGAACTCGACTCCATCGCCCCCAAAAGAGAAGATGTGACAGGTGAAGTGGAACGGCGGGTAGTAGCGCAGCTTCTTACCATGATGGACGGGCTTGAGGAAAGAGGTCAGGTCGTTGTAATAGGCGCCACGAACCGGATAGATGCTATTGACCCGGCGCTGCGGCGCCCGGGCAGGTTTGACAGGGAGATCGAAATAGGGGTGCCGAACAGGAATGAACGGATCGAGATATTGCAAATCCATACGCGCGGCATGCCGCTTTCTGCAGACGTCAGGCTCGAAGATATAGCGGACATCACACACGGGTTCGTGGGCGCAGACATATCCGCTCTTGCAAGGGAAGCCGCAATGAAAGCACTGCGCCGATACCTTCCCCAGATAAAACTCGATGAAGCCGTCCCGCGTGAGATACTCAACAGCATGCAGGTCACGGTCAATGATTTTGATGAGGCGCTCAAAGAAGTCGAACCTTCTGCGATGAGAGAAGTGCTTGTAGAGATACCCGAAGTCTCCTGGGAAGATGTTGGTGGTCTTGACAGCGCAAGACAAGAGATCGTTGAGGCGGTTGAATGGCCTATCAAAAGTCCTGAGAAATTTGAAAGAATGGGTATCAGACCTCCGAAGGGAATATTGCTCTACGGTCCTCCCGGCACTGGCAAGACGCTTCTTGCAAAGGCTGTCGCAAATGAGAGTTCTGCTAATTTTATCAGTATCAGGGGACCGCAGCTTCTGTCCAAGTGGCTTGGGGATTCAGAAAAAGCTATCCGTGATATATTCAAGAAAGCGCGCCAGGTGGCTCCATCCATTCTGTTCCTTGACGAACTAGATGCGATAGCTCCGATCAGGGGGATGGAGATGGGTTCAAAAGCTTCAGAGAGGGTTGTCAACCAGCTTCTTACTGAACTTGATGGTATAGAAAGTCTGAGGAACGTCGTGGTAATAGCTGCGACCAACAGGCCAGATATCGTTGATCCGGCGCTGATCCGTTCAGGCAGGTTCGACAGGCTGGTTTTTGTTGGACCTCCAGGCAGGGATGGGAGGATCGATATCTTCAAGATACATTTAAGAAATCTTGCAAATGAAACGGTAATATTCAACTGGGAAAGCGTTCCGGGAAACGATAACCTTCAGCTTATAAAGTTCCTCAGGGAAGACCTTAGTATCGATAAAGTGGAATATGTAAAAATCACCAGGAATGAAACGGATAAAAC
>JAYTKX010000140.1:0-25835 GCA_043729865.1 Methanobacteriota archaeon | reverse complement strand
TACGTCTCTTGGTAGTATATCCACATCTGTTATTATCTAAGACATTGTTATTAGGAGAGTGGACTATCAATATGCTCATTTTGATTCGGAGATACTGCCGAACCAATAAGATTTATATACTATATACTATAATCATTATCATGCGAACAACCAGGACATTTTCTGGTTGGAGCCAGCAATAAAAAACAGGATGAAGGAAAAACGGGAAGAGGTATGTGATGCGAGAAAACGGATTATGGTAGCAATGCATGAATTGATGTTGATTTTTTCTGTAATTCTTCAGCCGGTTGGAAATCAATCAGCTGAAGAACCCGGAAAAGGAAGAATTGAAAGAAATTATGGAGGAATTAAATGACTGAGGATATTCTGGCTTCCATGCTGGGCGATTTGAAAAAAACCATGGCAAAGCCGGCAAAAGATCGACACTGGATAATGGTCATAGACCTGAAGAAATGCGTGGGATGCCAGGCGTGCACTGTAGCCTGCGTATCTGAGAACAAACTTCCGCCCGGGGTGGTGTACCGTCCGGTACTTGAGGAAGAAATAGGAAAGTACCCGAACGTGGGAAGAAGGTTCATGCCCAGACCGTGCATGCATTGCGATTCACCTCCATGCGTTCCCGTATGCCCTGTGAACGCCACGAAAAAGCAGGAGGACGGGATCGTGGTAGTCGATTACGATCGATGCATCGGGTGCAGGTACTGCATCGTGGCGTGCCCGTACAGCGCCAGGACTTCTGACTTCGGGGAATATTACACTAAGGGGACGCCAGCTATACAACAATATGAAAAAAGTCCTAATTTTGAATATGAACAGAAATGGGAACGCAAAGACAGGGAATCCCCTATCGGGAACGCCAGGAAATGTCACTACTGCATCCACAGGTTAAATGCAGGGATGCTGCCGGCATGTGTCACTACATGCATAGGGCGTGTCAATTACTTCGGGGATAAGAATGACCCGGAAAGCATGGTCAGTAAACTGATAGCAGGTCCTCGCGTCATGAGGCTCAAGGAAGAAAAGGGAACTGATCCACAGGTTTATTATCTAATTCAGGAGTGACAAAGATGAGATTTGAAAAACCAATAATATGGACGACAATAATTGCGCTGATAATCGGAGCTTTCGGGATGTTCCAGAAATTGACTGAAGGCAACCTGGAAGCCAACATAGGAAGTTACATTCCGTGGGGACTGGGTGTTGCCGGATACGCATACTTAATGGGTCTGTCAGCAGGTTCATTCCTTCTGTCGGCAGCAACTTATGCATTTGAACTGAAAAGCCTTGAAAAAGTAAAAAGACTTGGTCTTATAATAGCTCTTTCAACTGCGCTGCCGGGGATGCTTCTGGTATTTACTGATATCGGTCATCCTTTCAGGATATTCAGTTCAGTGCTTCACCTGAATACGGGCTCAGTAATGGGTTTGATGTTCATACTCTATCCATTGTACCTGATAATTCTCATTGCAATGCTCTGGCTTACAACAGATGAAAGCAGAAATGTTAAAAATATTGCCATAGCAGGAATACTGGTAGCAATTGCCTTTGAACTTGGAGGCGGGGCATTATACGGGGTCGTAGGAGCAAGAGGCTTCTGGAACCCATTGCTACTACCCCTGATGTTCCTTGCGGCAGGAATGCTTTCAGGGATCGCCCTTGTTGCTTTCAGTAAATACATACTGCATCCTGAAGATTCGACTGAGGCGTTTCGCGATATTGGCAAAGCCATGCTGATACTGATCGCAATTTATGGCGTGCTTGAATTACTGGATATAGTTTCAATATATTATTTTGGTGTTCCTGAAAATATAGGTAGTGTCAATCTCATGCTTTTCGGGCCTTTCGCCTGGGTATTCTGGATATTTTTCGTATTTGGGACAGTTCTTGTTCCGGCAGGACTGCTCATATTTAAGAAAAATGAAGAATGGTCAGTACCGCTTGCTTCGTTCTTAGTAGCAATATCGGCTCTCAGTACGAAGCTCAACACGGTTCTCCCCGGGCTTGCCGTCCCTGAAATGGCAGGGCTTGAAACCGCTTTTGTGCACGCGAGATTATCATTCAATTATTTCCCGAGCGGAATGGAATGGTTGGAGTTCATTTTTGCTGTGGCTCTGGCATCCATATTGATCATTATCGGGAACAGGGTGCTGATCGAGAAAAAATCGATCGCTTCTATCTTTAAGGAGATGATTTAAATGCCGATAACAAGAAGAGATTTCATCAGATCAACAGCAGTTGTTGGAGGCGCAGTGCTTGGAACCTCGCTTTTTGATAAGAATAACGAGTTCCTGATGCGTATTGCAAGGGCAGAGCCCCAGAGGGTCGCATACGAGCTGTCAAAACCTGAGAACATACTGTACTCAAGCTGCCAGCAGTGCAACACGGGATGCCCCATCAAGGTAAAGTTCCTTGACGGGCATATCGCAAAGATAGACGGGAACCCGTATTCACCATGGAATATGTTCCCCCACATGAGCTATTCGACCCCGCTTGAAAATGCTGCGGTCATGGACGCAGGACTTTGCCCCAAGGGGCAGGCAGGACTACAGACCTACTACGACCCATACAGGATCACAAAGGTCCTGAAGAGGGCAGGGAAGAGGGGCGAGAACAAATGGACGACCATTGATTTCGATAAGGCTATTGAAGAAATAGTGAACGGCGGCAAACTTTTCAGCCATGTCCAGGGAGAGGAGGACCGCGTTGTAGAGGGCTTCAAGGATGTAGTCGCGCTTCGCGACACGAAGATATCAAAAGACATGTCCTATGAGGTCGAAAAAATATGGGCAGAGAAGGATGCTAACAAGAAGAAAGAACTGATAGCTGCATTCAAAGAGAAATTCAAGGCAGATCTCGATAAGCTCATCGATCCCGACCACCCCGACTTTGGTCCAAAGAACAACCAGTTCGTGTTCATGTGGGGCAGGTTAAAAGGAGGAAGGAGCGACCTTATCAAACGGTTTACAGCTGCGTGCGGCACTGTGAACGCACACGGTCACACAACAGTATGCCAGGGTTCGCTGTACTTTACAGGAAAAGCGATGAGCGAGCAGTACCTCTACGACCCGAAGGATAAGAAATATAAGTGGACTGGCGGCGATAAGTTCTATTTCCAGGCAGATGAGGCAAACTCTGAGTTCATAATCTTTGTTGGCACGACGCTCTTTGAAGGGAATTATGGTCCCACCAACCGGGCGATGAAAGTAATGGAAGGTCTGGACTCAGGGCGGCTCAAGTTCGCAACTCTAAACCCCAGGTTCACCAAGGAAGCCTCAAAAGCATGGAAATGGATCCCCACAAAACCTGGAACAGATGCGGCTTTTGCATGGGGTATGCTGCGCTGGATAGTGGAGAACAAGAAATACGATGAGAAATACCTGAGCAACTCCAACAAAAAAGCAGCATCGGATGCCAAAGAGCCCACTTTCACAAACTCAACATGGATTGTCGTTGTAACAGATGGAAAGCCGGGGAAGTGGCTGTATGGTTCTGACCTCGGTCTTCCTATGATAAAGAAGAAAGAGAAGGTCGGGGACAAAGATGAAGAAGTGGATATGGATCCACTGATCACATTTGTCGGTGGAAAACCGGTAGCGTTTGACCCGTATAACGAAACCGCCCCGGTAGTGGGGGACCTGTTCGTGTCAGCAACGCTCAAAGGCAAGGACGGCAAGGACATTACGGTCAAGAGCGCCATGCAGCTCGTGAAAGAAGAATCCGAGAAAAATAGCATCAAGGAATGGGCAGAGGCTTGCGGAGCAAAGGAAGAGGATGTTGTATCTTTATCTGCTGAGTTCACATCGCACGGTAAGAAGGCGGTCGTGGATGTCCACAGAGGAGTAAGCCAGCACACGAATGGTTTCTATAATGTCGCTTCCTGGATGCTCCTTAACACTATGCTTGGCAACAATTCCTGGCTTGGAGGCTCTTCGCAGCTCTCCACGTACAGCACAGCCACGGGAGCGTATGATATTGGAAAGCAGCCAGGCAAGATCACTGCATTCGGCATAAACAGCATCCGCTATGGTATCAAATATGAGAATACAACGCTCTTTAGCGGATACCCTGCGAAACGTCCGTGGTATTACCTGAGCAGCGACGTGTACCAGGAGATAATCCCGAGCGCTGGCGATGCATACCCATACCCGATAAAGATACTCATAAATTACATGGGAGCGCCAACATATTCATTGCCAGGAGGGCAGACCAACATAGAGATACTCTCTGATGTGAAAAAAATTCCCCTGTTCATATACAACGACATAACAGTGGGCGTGACATCGCTTTATGCGGACTACATCTTCCCGGATGTCACATACCTTGAGAGATGGGAATTCCCTGGCTCGCATCCGAGTTTCATTTACAAGGTGCAGCCTGTGAGGAGCCCGGTAGCTGCACCTCTTGTTGAAACAGTTAAGGTGAATGGTGAAGAGATGCCGCACGGTCTTGAAGCGATGCTCATGGCGATCGCTGAGAAAGGCAGCCTTCCCGGATTTGGCAAGGACGGGTTTGAAGCAGGCGTGGACCTGAAGCATCCGGACGACTACTATCTGCGAATGATGGCAAACCTCGCCGCAAGCGCAAAAGCTCCTGAAGCAAGCGATGCGGAGGTAGAACTCTTCACGAATGCAAGGAGGCATCTGCCCAAGACCGTGTTCGATGCCGCAAGGTGGCAGAAGATAGCAGGCAAGGACTGGAAGAAGGTCGTATACGTGCTCAACCGCGGCGGCGCCTTTGAGGATTTCGAGGTAGGCAAGAAGGGCAAGGTTGAGGGCTGGATAAAGAACACTTACAGTAAATCCGGCCAGAACCTGATAAATATGTACCAGGAAAAGACCGCAACCACAAAGAACGCGATCACAGGAAAATCGTTCCATGGTCTTCCTTCCTTTGTCCCGATAACGGATTCCCAGGGCAACGAATTGAAGTTCGACCCGGAGTATGACCTGCAGCTTATCACCCAGAGGGATATCACGCAGACAAAATCCAGGACGAACATGGATTACTGGATGCTGTCTCTCCTTCCTGAGAATGCAATCCTGATAAGCGAACAGGATGCCAGCAGGCTTGGTCTGAAAGACGGAGATAAAGTCAAAGTATCATCTCCCACGAATCCCGAAGGTGAATGGGACCTGCAGGCGGCTGGAAAGAAGCCTATCGTCGGAAAGGTCAAAGTCACCCAGACCATTTCCCCCGGAGTTGTTACTTTCGTTCTCGGCTTCGGCAACTGGGCAAACGGTTCGAGGGATATTGTCATTGACGGCAAGACCATAAAAGGCGATGAGAGGAGGGGCAGGGGCGTCCATGCCAATGCCGCAATGCTACTCGACCCGTATCTCAAGAATACATGCCTGTCTGACCTTGCAGGTGGAAGCGCGGTGTTCTATGATACGAAGGTGAAGCTGGAAAAGGTTTAAGAAAATATAGTGGTCCGGCGGTCTTTCAGGCTGCCGGTGTTCTTTCTTTTTCTATACCTGAAATAATTTCCTCTTTCATAGAAAGATATTTCACCCCGTCAGGTCAATAAAAGCCAGATATGGATTACACCCCTTATATTCGTCCCATTCTCATAATTGGCGCAAGTCTGTTAGCAGCCGCAGGCGCCAACCTGATAATAAAGATACTTCTTAAAAAGGCTGAAAATACAGGGACAAGGATTGATGATATCATCCTGCTCGCTATCGGGAGACCCCTTTACATAATGGTGATCGTTGCAGGCATATATTATGCTGTACATGAAACTCCTTACCTGGGGGAGATGATAAATGAAATCGATGGGGATTACAGGTACAGGCATTTTCTTCTCACTATTTTTGGGACATGGATAGCAGCATCTTTTATTAAAAGGATTATCCGGGAATACGGGTATGATTTTGCTTCCAGAACAGAGGGAGAGATAGACGACAGGCTTGTTACACTTGCCGACATGTCGGGAACGTACATAATCTGGATGGTCGGCATAATGATAGCCCTCTCTGGCGTGGGGGTTGAGATCGGTCCTATTATAGCTGGAATGGGTATCGCCGGTCTGGCTATCGCCCTGGCTGCGCAGAACCTGCTTTTGAACGTGTTCGGGGGGATGACCATAACCCTTGATCAACTTTACAGGGTGGGCGACAGGGTGGAGTTCGGCGGGGTTTACGGGGATATCTATGAGATAAAACCCAGGTACACGAAGATAAAAACCCTGGATAATATGATAATCACGATCCCCAATTCCAAAGTCATCAATGATAACATCATTAACTATGCAGCCCCGGATACCTCGGTCAGGGTCAAGATACCAGTTGGCGTCGCTTACGGGACAGACCCGGAAAAAGTGGATAAGATAATGCTTGAAATAGCAGAGAATAATCCAAAGGTCTTAAAAGAGCCAAAACCCCTTGTCAGGTTTATGGATTATGCTGCTTCGTCCCAGAACTTTGAACTTCTTGTCTGGATAAATCATTATGACGACAGGCACCCTGTCATCGACAGAATTTTAAGGGAAATGTTCAAACGGTTCAAAGAAGAAGGCATAGAGATACCTTTTAACCAGATGGATGTCCATTTAAAGAAAGATTAGTCACATGAACATCTCAAAAAAGACGATCACTGCTGGTGCATGCAGTTTTGCCCTGACCATGGGTATTGTCATAATCCTGGTCATTTTTACCATGTTCCTGCCATTTCAGGTAGACCCCTATATCGTATTTCTTCTATCCCTCATAGTGGCGTTCCCTCTTATCTGGTCAAGATTGAACCGGCTCGACAGGCAAAAGAAGATCTTCGGCTGGACCTTTATAGGGCTCGGAGCCCAGCTGCTCGTTCTTCCATTACCTCTCATGATCATTATATTTAAATTCCCCTCGACTACGGGATTCCTCTTTGGTGGAATAATTCTCGCAGGTTCACTGGTTCTCGGGATGCCTGCCGGGCTTCTTGCCGTGGCTGTTGGGGCATTTCTTGTAAAACGTCGTTGATCTCGTTTTACACTACTTCAAAATAGTTATATCCCCTGAGATACTAGAAGTGCATTTGAAGCTTATGACCGAAACCATGTATGTAAAAGAACTTGCAGGTTTTCTCACGGATGGGAGGGAAATATCCCTTGTAGAAATGGGGTCCGATGATATTAACGTCTCCTGCACCCAGGGAAAGATCAATCTGTGGTTCGGCAGACAGGTTGGCGAACCGTTGATACGGCAGGTCATTTTCGGTATATCCTATGTAGATTCGTCGGTAAGCCATGAACTGGAAGTAATATGCAATTACGATACCATACCGACATATGAGAGTCTGGGTTACATATTGATTTCGTATTCAAAAACGATGGGAGGTTACAGGGCGGTATTCAAGCTGTCGTTCTCAAAGAAATTCGCTTTAGACCATTTCGTGAGATCGATAATCGAACAGCTTAAGGAAAAAGGCGTGAGACTCACTCTACACTGGGATGGAAGTCCTGGCATGATAATCCATGTATATAATGAGTTAAGAAACCTTGACGATATCAAGATCAAGCGGATAGAATATAAATCTGCAGAAGAGAAAAGAGGATAAATGAACGGCGAAAAGAAAAATTGTAAAGCTACAATAGCATCGATGAACTTTATTGCAGAACATATAAAGAAAGTTGCATCGAAACTGGACACGGAATCGGTGTCAGCTCTTGTGAACAGTATTCTGGATGCAAAAAGGATATTCCTTTTGGGCGCAGGGAGATCGGGTCTTGCATCAAGGGCGTTTGCCATGAGATTGATGCATATGGGATTTGCGGTTCACGTTGTTGGAGAAACAACTGCCCCTGCTGTGCAGGTTGATGACCTTGTCATAGCAGTTTCAGGTTCAGGAGAAACTACGTCAGTTGCCAATCTTGGCGCTATTGCAAAAAAGATCGGGTCAAAGCTTGCCACCATAACTTCAAATAAGGACTCCACGCTCGGGAGGATCTCTGATGTGGTCGTTATTATTCCCGGAAGACCAAAAGAAGATATAGATTATGAGGATTACCAGGAACGGCGAATGATAGGGTACACACAGCTTGCGCCTCTTGGAACTGTGTTCGAGATCACGGCGCTGGTATTTATGGACGCGGTCATTTCTGAACTGATGGTAAAGACAGGCGCAAGTGAAGCCGAGTTGAAAAAACGACACACTGTATTTGAGTGAGGAACATGTTTTCGCAGAGGGTAAAGAGCCTTGACATCTCAGGTATCAGGAAGATGTTCGAAGGGGCGGGACCGAATGCCATAAACCTGGGACTTGGTCAGCCGGATTTCGATACGCCTCTGCACATAAAAAAAGCGGCTATCGATGCTATCAATAAAGGATTCACAGGATATACCGCGAACCTGGGGATCCCGGAACTGCGGGAAGCCCTGTGCGCCAAGTTCAAACGGGAAAACCATTTTACGGTCGCGCCAGATGAAACTATCGTCACTTCAGGCGCTTCTGAAGCGCTTCATCTCGCGCTGCAGGCTCTGGTGGACAGTGGGGATGAAGTTCTGGTGCCTGATCCTGGTTTTTTATCCTATTCTGCCCTGACAAAGATGGCTGGAGGAAAGGTCGTCGGGGTGCCGCTGGGTGAAAAGCTGACACTGACCCCTGAGGCGGTGAACGAGCGCATTACCCCGAAAACCCGCGCAATTATCATAAATTCGCCCTCAAATCCTACAGGGGCGGTGCAGACAAGGGGGGAAATAAAGGGTCTGGCTGAACTTGCACAGGAGAACGATATAACGATAATTTCTGATGAAGTCTATGAACATTTCATCTATGAAGGTGAACACTTCAGTCCGGCGCAGTTCACTGACAACGTAATTACGATCAACGCAGTTTCAAAGACCTATGCCATGACAGGCTGGCGCATCGGTTATGCAGCGGCGCGCAAGGACTACATCGAACAGATGCTAAAGGTGCACCAGTACATCCAGGCATGCGCCTGCTCTATAGCCCAGAAGGCTGCGCTTGCTGCGATCCAGGGGCCGCAGGACTGCGTGCGCGAGATGCGTGAGAGCTTCAGGGCGAGAAGGGATATATTGATGGAAGGATTCAGCGCGATGGGGGTCAAATGCGTCATGCCGCAGGGGGCATTCTACGCTTTCCCAGAAGTAGAGGATGAAGATGCACCGCAGAAGTTATTGAAGAACGGTGTCATTGTTACTCCGGGCTCGGCTTTTGGGGTGAATGGGAAGGGGCACATAAGGATATCTTATTCTACATCTGAGGCGAATTTGAGGAAGGCGCTGGGCATAATGGAGAAAGTCCTGGTGTGAAGGGAAAAATCGAGTGATAGGACACGGATTGCGCGGATGACATGAATGCGCACGGATCCGTGAAAATCCATCAAATTCAGTCAAACGAAACCCTTATATATTTAGGAACACAAACCTTAGGATTATGTTCCTGTTTATTAACAGAAAAGATGAAACGGATTTCCTGG
This sequence comes from Methanobacteriota archaeon, assembly GCA_043729865.1. GTDB lineage: Archaea > Halobacteriota > Methanosarcinia > Methanosarcinales > Methanoperedenaceae > Methanoperedens. Next base: position 16,414 of record JAYTKX010000140.1, on the reverse strand, counting down.
AAGAAAGATACAATAAGCCGGGCTTTGATTTTTTCGTCATTTACGGCAGGAGAAGGATCGGAAAGACCGAGTTGATCAAGAACTTCATAAAAAATAAGCCGCACATTTATATGCTGTGTAACAAGGGGGGTACGGCTGCAAACGTTTTAAGGTTCAAGCAGGAGGTAGCAAAGTTTCTCCATGAGCCTGTGATCACTTCGGAGAATCTGGAAGAGATATTTTCTTATCTTGTGCCAAAAGCAAAAGAAAAACTTGTTGTGGTGCTGGATGAGTTTTCGTACCTTGTTGAAAAAGACGATTCTATTCCTTCGCTGTTCCAGGGTGTTGTTGATGAAGTGCTTAAAGAGAAGAATGTGATATTCATTATCTGCGGTTCAAGCATAAGCATGATGGAAAGCCTTCTGGGATATAAAAATCCACTCTATGGAAGGAAGACAGGGCATATTAAACTCGATTTTCTTAAATTCAGATATTTTAAAGATTTCTTTCCCCGAAATGATATTGAGGAGAATATTAGAACATACGCTATCCTGGGAGGCGTCCCATTCTATCTCGATAAGTTTGATCCGGGCATATCTGCGCTTGAAAATGCAAAAAAGGAGATACTTTCGAAAAAAGGGCGGCTGTATGAGGAAGTTGATTTTCTTCTCAGGGAGGAAATGAGGGAACCTGATGTTTATAAGGGAATTCTTTCTGCAATAGCTCAGGGAAATGCAAAAGTTGCGGATATTGCAAATAAAACAGGAATAAAGGCATCTGATATGGACAGGTATCTTAAGATCCTTATGATGCTTGGCATAATCAAAAAAGAAATTCCTGTGACCGAGAAAAAAAGTAAAAAAACCCTGTACAGTATAGATGATAATTTTTTTGATTTCTATTCCAGTTTTTTCGAACCTTACCGTTCTGATATTGAGATAGGGGAGATGAAAAACCTTGAGGAAACCCTTAAAAAGAACTTCAATGCTTATACGGGCAAAAAATTTGAAAATCTCATAAGGAAAGAAGCAATAAGGAAAATTTCGCCATTTTCCATATCAAGAGTTGGAAGATGGTGGGGTTTTTACAGGGAAAATGAACAGAGGATAGAGCTTGAGATCGACAGTGTTGCTTTAAACGAACAGACCGGAGAAATTCTTTTCTGCGAGTGCAAGTGGCAGGATAATGTGAACGCTGAAAAATTATATAAAGGATTGAAGGAAAAGGCAACGTTCGTCAACTGGAACAACAAAAACCGGAAGGAACACTATGCGGTTGTTGCAAAGAGCTTTTCAGTACTGACAGCGCAAGCCAGGTGCGTCGATCTAAAGGAACTGGAGAAGATATTCCGGGGCTAGTGTCATGTCAAGGCTGAATTGTCATATGAAATCGATATATTGTTCTGTGCATAACAAACGATAAAATTATGACCATTGAGGAAAGAATCCGGTTCAACAAATCTGCGCCAATCTGCGAAATCTGCGGATTTTCATCTAAAAATTTATCCACAGATTGCACAGATTTTCGCAGATGGAAAATATCGCAAGATATAATTCTATCATTTATCTATGTTATTTGTTGCTAATTGACACTTGACGTGACACTAGTCAATTCTTTCAACGATCCCTATTATCTCCCCGATATCCTTTATCACCACATCCGCCTCCTCGCACAGCAGCGGCGGGCACTTCCCTGTCTGCTGTATGGAGAGCACCCCCAGGTCTGCGGCGCGCATCGCGAGTACATCGTTGATGCCGTCGCCCACCATAATAACCCGGTCATACTCCTTTTTTAAACTCTTCACTATCTCCTCTTTTTTTTCGGGGGTGGATATCTCGAATACGCACTGGAGCGGCACGCACACGTTCTCTGCAAGAACTGACAGATTCCTCATGCTGTCCCCGGAGGCGATATACACACCAACGCCCTTCTCGTTCAAGGTCTTTATGACAACAGATGATTTCGAATACACTTTCCCGCCAGTGCATATCACGTACTGGATGCTTTCCGTATCCACATCGATGATAAGACCAACACCCATATAGAAAATATTCCTGCATTTCTTCCTGACCACAGCCATCACATCCTGAAGGTCTTTCATCCGCGCCGAAACATCTTTCCTGATCACCTTCAGAGCATCATTTTTATCTATCTTGCTTCTGGAGCAGGCTACATCAATATCGATATTATGCTTTATGATGAAATCCGAGATCAGCATCCCAGACGGACATTGCACGAGCTTTGAGGAATCAACCTGCATTACCATGAGGGCGCAGTATGGTTTTTTTCCGACAAGCTCGGTAGAGACCACTTCATCCAGGAATTCACCTGTCGACACTTTTTTCGCTACGCGGTGCATACGCAGCAGCGTTCCTGCGCTGTCAAATACCACGGCAATCTTCATACCATGAAAAATGTTCTATGAGCGTTTATATTTTATCAGAAGAAATGAAGGGTACCTGCGTCAGGTTTCAATGGATAGGATAGGACGATTTAATAGAAAACTATATAAGTCTGCAAACGGTAGCCTATGGTCGGTCTCGCAAATCTTCACTTGAGTCTTCTCTCAAGTTGGGAAATATATTGTAAACGATTAAAACTTAATAGACTTAAGAAAGGTATGCGGGACCATAAACTTCAATTGAGAAAGGACAATGGTAAAACCGACAGCTTAAAAACTATTAAGTAAATAAACGTTTATCAAAGGAATAGAAAAAAATAAGTTAATATATGCATTATTTGGAGCATGAATATGATCAAAACAAATGAAGATGTATTAAAATCAATAGAAGAAAACCAGGTACGATTTTTAAGACTCCAGTTCGTTGACATTGGAGGGATGGTCAAGAATGTGGGCATCCCTGTATCGCAGGCTGAGAAAGCGTTAACAAAAGGAATAATGTTTGACGGCTCCTCGATCGAAGGTTTTGTCAGGATAGAAGAGTCCGACATGACCCTCAAACCGGATATCAATACTTACATGATCCTTCCCTGGGATGTGAGCGGCGGCAAGGTCGCAAGGATCATCTGTGACGTTCAAAAGCCAAACGGCAAACCGTTCGAAGGCGACCCGCGATATGTCCTGAAGAGAGCTATTCAGGAAGCAGCAAAACGCGGTTATGTCATGAACACCGGACCTGAGATAGAGTTCTTTTTATTCGAACGCAAGGATGGCAAAGCATTGCCAACGCCGCACGACTTCGCCGGTTATTTCGATTTCCCGCCCGTTGACAGGGCAGAGGAAGTGAGACAGAACATGGTTGGTGCGCTTGAGAACATGGGATTCAACATAGAAGCGTCCCATCATGAAGTCTCCAACGGTCAGCATGAGATCGATTTCAAATATGCCGATGCCCTCACCACAGCTGATAACGTGATCACGTTCAAATTCGTTACAAGGACTATAGCCCTTAAGGATAACCTGCATGCTTCATTCATGCCCAAACCCATATTCGGTATAAACGGTTCTGGCATGCACACCAATATTTCGCTGTTTAAGGGTAACAAGAACGCTTTCTATGATGAGTCAAAGGACATGGAAGTGAGCGACACGCTGCGGTATTTTGTGGGTGGATTGAAGAAACACGTAAAATCCTTCACTGCTGTCACAAATCCGATCGTTAACTCATATAAGAGAATAGTTCCGGGCTATGAAGCCCCGGTATATATCGCATGGTCGGGCGCGAACCGCTCATCGATGATACGCATCCCTGCAGCAAAGGGCATGAGCACGCGCGTCGAACTGCGAAGCCCTGACCCGTCGTGCAACCCTTACCTGTCGTTCGCTGTTATATTGATGGCAGGACTTGACGGTGTTGATAACCAGATAGATCCAGGCGAGCCGACCACACTGAACCTCTTCCACCTGAGCGAAGAAGGACGAAAGGAACATGGAATCGAATCACTACCCGGCAGTCTGAAAGAAGCGCTGGATAATCTTGAGACCGACAGCATTATACGGGATGCGCTCGGAGAACACGTATATGCAGACTTCATGAGGCTTGGCAGGGCTGAATGGGATGCATACAGGATAAGCGTGCATGACTGGGAACTTAACCGCTACCTGAATATAATCTGAAAAAAGAAAAATGACAACAACGACTATCGATTCGATGGTGCAGAGAAAGCTCATAGAGATACTGAGGATACTCCATGAGAACCACGAACCGATAGGCGCTCGCCTCATTGCCGACAGGATGAACGAGCGCGGATACCCCATAGGAGAGCGGGGTGTCCGCTATCACCTGCGCATCCTGGATGAACGCGGTCTAACCAGCAGGCAGGGCTACGACGGGCGTATTATTACGGAAAGCGGCATCAACGAACTTAACAATGCACTCGTGGGCGACAGGCTGGGTTTCATTATTACGCGAATTGAGAAACTCATCTATGACACCACCTTCGACCTGAAGACCGGGCAGGGAAATGTAATAACTAACACCTCGATCATAGACAAGGATGATTTTGACAGGACAATAGAAGTACTGAGGGGGGTAGTCAATGACAGGTTTTCCATCAGTCCCTACATCAAACTAATAGAGGAGGGTACCGTCACTTCTGATATCAAGATCCCCCCCGGCAAAATCGGTATCGCAACGATGTGCAGCATCACGATCGACGGGATACTTATGAAGACCGGGATCCCGGTGAATACCAGGTACGGCGGGATACTGGAAGTGGAAAAGAAAAAGCCTGTGCGCTTTAAAGATATCATATTTTATACAGGAACTACCATCGACCCGATGAGGATATTCATTTCGCGTAATATGACTCGCGTGCTTGATGCAGTGAACACCGGGAATGGAGTGCTCCTTGCTAACCTGAGGGAAATACCCGCGTCTGCTTTGTCCGAGGCAGAAAAGGTGCTTGATACTATCATGGATCTAAGAATTGGGGGCATAGCAGAGATAGGAAACCCGGGGAAGCCTGTGCTTGATGCTCCAGTGGACGCTGGCAGGGTGGGTGTTGCAGCATACGCAGGAGTGAACGGTATGGCTGCAGTGGAAGAGATGGGTATCGGGGTAGATACTCATCCGATATCGACAATTGTGGATTTCAGGGAATTGAAGAAGCTCGAATAAAGCTCAGAGAACCGTATAGCAGCTTAATCCCCACAAGCAGCAGCACGAGTGCGAATATCTGTTCTATCTTCTTTCCAGAGATGCGGTTGAAAATCAACCTTGAGCCCACCTGCGCTCCAATGACCGTTGCCGCTCCGGCAAATAATAACACGTTCAATATCCCGCTCGTCAATTTCGTGGACGTGCCCGGTTTTTTGCCCGGAGTGGAGCAGGAACACCGCGGGATAATCAGGCACGTGGCAAAGATGCTGTTCGCATATTCCGAAGCGACCGTCCCCAAGGTCACGATCATAGTCAGGAAAGCATACGGCGGCGCGTTCCTTGCAATGTGCAGCAGGGATCTGGGAGCAGATGTTGTTCTTGCCCTTCCCAATGCAGAGATAGCTGTCATGGGACCTGAAGGAGCGGTGAACATCATCTTCAGGAAAGAGAAGGAAGAGACCAGGATAGAGAGGATAAAGGAGTACAAGAGCAAGTTCGCAAACCCGTACTATGCTGCTTCAAGAAAGCACATTGATGCGATCATTGAGCCACACCAGATCAGACCCCACCTGATAAGGGCGCTTCATATGCTAAGGGGCAAGAACGTTAGACGACTTGACAGGAAGCACGGGAATATCCCGGTCTAAAGAATGCCGTAAAGCAGTTTTCCCCCGACAAGAAGCAGGACAAGGGCGAACATCTTCTCTATGATCCTGGGGGAGATGCGCCAGAAGATTAGCCTTGAACCTGCCTGAGCGCCCGCAAAAGCCGCAATACCTGCGAATATCAGGATGCTTATATCAATATGCTGCTCTCCCTGGCTCATATGGCTGAGGAACCCGAAGAGGGAGATGAATGTGACTATCAAAGCTGATGTCCCGACCGCCTTTTTTGTGTCAAGACCGAAGAAGAGAAGAAGGGGCATGATAAAAGTGCCTCCGCCAATGCCTACAAGGGATGAGACCGCGCTTATGACAAATCCGGAAAATGCTCCGGAGATCGCTCTTTTATTCGCATTTATTACAGATGTACCCTTTATCTCAAAGAACAGTATCCTTATTCCTGCAAACATAATGGATATGGATAGTAAAAAGACCAAAAGATTCATGTCAATTATCCGGGCAAGTTTGGAACCCGCATATGCCCCGGGTAATGAGGCGAGGATGATGGGGATGGCGATCCGGGTGTCCACCAGCCTCTGTTTGAGATAGGTTGTGGAGGCTGAGGCAGTGGTGATCATGTTCAGGAACAGTGCCATTGGGATAGCTGTGAGGAGATCGAGACCGCTCCAGTAGAAAAGAGGAGTGTATATTATGGCGCCGCCCAGACCGAGTAGGGAAAACAGGACTGCTATGAAGAACGCAATGAAGATTATGAGCAGTAATTCCATTGTTATTTCTTAAAATAATAAATAAATACAACTATTCCAGCTACCACAAGAAATGCCAGCAGAATATACCAGAGATTGAATCCTGGCGAGGTTGTCTGGGGTGTCTGTGCAACCGATGCTGTTACAGCAGCGGTTTCAGTTGCGGTCGGGGTTGGAGTTGTGACAGTGGGGGTTTCCACAGCAGCCACTATGATAGTCTGATGACGGAGGCGGGGATCCTCTCTAATAGACACCTGATAGGTACCGGGCTGCGTGAACGTATAATTAAAAGACCTGTAGTTGTATCTCAAATAACCTTGTTTACTGTCCCATAATTTCTGTTCGCTCACAATGGTAAGTTCATTGTTATCATATGCCTGGTTCTCCCATATGACTGAATCCCCGGCATTGATCTTGAGCGTAAGGTTTTCATAAGTGAACTCGGTATTGCCCGGCTCAACGATCCGCACATACTTGAACCCGTAGTAGTCATCCACAATGACTTTGTAAACCGAAGGCGCAGCAGCAGCCGCGTAAGGTATGATGATAATACTTAACAGTCCTATGAATAATAAAGCTAAAGCTGATCTCGATCTGGTCATAACGTCACAACTATTAAAAGTACATTCCTGAATATAAAACTGTCTGTTCCGAGTATATATAGTAATTGGAATCACAACAATCTTTATCTCATTCCAGCCTGAAATCAGCAGATAATGTTAGTTAAAGGGTCGAATATAATAATAAAAAAACCGCAAAGGGCGCAAAGAACACGGATGACGCGGATCAAACGGATTTTCGCGGATATTTTTAATCCGTGCGCATCCGTGTCATCCATGCAATCCGTGTCCTATCTCAATAATACCGTTAAGCATATATCTGCGTTCATCTGCTTTCATCTGCGGTTAATTTTTTCACAAAGAGGGGCAGGCACATGAAATTCGCCGCCAGCGACTCAATGCTCTCATATTTCAGCACCCTTGAAACAGAGCTGAACCGCGCCATCGATCTTGCCAACCACGCCCGCGCCAACGGCGCCGACCCGAAGCCAGTTATAGAAATACCCATCGCAAAAGACCTTGCAGACCGTGTCGAGAAGCTCATCGGCGTAGAGGGTGTGGCGAAGCGGCTGCGAGAGCTTGAATCTTCCATGTCGCGTGAGGAGGCTTCGCTGCAGCTTGGTTTTGAGGTGGCGAGCGGGAAGATCAAGCAGTTCGAGTCAAAACGGGATGCCATCGAAGCTGCGGTGAGAATATCTATGGCTGTTCTCACGGAAGGCGTTGTCGCGGCACCCATTGAGGGCATCGCAAAGATAGACCTTGCAAAGAACGACGACGGAACGGAATATATAAGGATATATTTCGCAGGACCTATACGCAGCGCGGGCGGCACTGCGCAGGCACTCTCGGTGCTGGCTGCTGACTATATAAGGGGAAGCCTGGGGATCAGCCGCTTTAATCCGCGACCTGAAGAAGTGGAGAGGTATGTGGAAGAGATAGCAGCATATCACAGGAGTGTCCACCTGCAGTATCTTCCTACGGAAGATGAGATACGGCTGATAGTACGCAACTGCCCGATCTGTATAGACGGCGAACCCACTGAGGAGGCTGAGGTGGAAGGACGGCGAGACCTGGAGCGGATCGAGACGAACCGGATACGTGGCGGCATGGCGCTTGTGATCGCAGAGGGCATAGCGCTGAAAGCCCCGAAAGTGAAGAAGCATGTTGATAAACTGAAGCTTCCAGGATGGGATTTTCTTGAGAAATTCGTGGTCACAGTTAAAACGGACGATGCCTCGGCTCAGCTTAAACCCAGGGACAAGTATCTTCAGGACCTTATCGCAGGAAGACCTGTCTTTTCATACCCTTCACGCCCAGGGGGATTCAGGCTCAGATACGGAAGGGGAAGGAACACGAGTTTTGCAGCAGCAGGCATAAGTCCCGCAACGATGGTAATGGTGGACGACTTCATAGCAACAGGCACGCAGTTAAAAGTGGAGCGCCCGGGAAAAGCGGCAGCTATAGGACCTGTGGACACGCTCGAAGGACCGACTGTGCGACTGTTCAACGGGGATGTGCTGAGGGTGGACACAGCGCAGGAAGCTCTCAGGATAAGACCGTCTGTGCAGAGGATTCTTGATGTCGGTGAGATCCTTATCAACTTCGGGGATTTTCTTGAGAATAATCATCCTCTTGTGCCGTCATCGTACTGTTATGAATGGTGGGTGCAGGAACTTGCTGCAAAGGCGCCCATAAAGGAACCCGGGGATATGAAAAATCCTGACCAGAAAACTGCGCTTTCTTTATCTGATACTTACAAAGTACCGCTGCATCCAAAATACACATATTTATGGCACGATATCAACCTCGATGATCATGCTGCGCTTACTGAATATATCCAGAAGAACGGGAAGTATGACGAAAAGCTCTCGTTCCCTCTTGATGAGAAAATCAAGACCATCCTTGAGACGCTTCTTGTACCTCATATCGTCCGGGAGATGCAGATAATCATCGAAGAGCCGCTGCCTCTCCTTAGATGCCTTGGACTTTCCCCCGACCTTAAGAAAACATGGACATCCCCCGAAAAAGATATCATGGAAACTGTCTCAAAACTCAGCGGGATAACCATTCGCAGCCGCGCCCCGATAAGGATCGGTGGCAGGATGGGACGCCCTGAGAAATCCGACAAGCGAGAGATGAAGCCGGCGCCGCATGTGCTTTTCCCCATAGGCGAAGCCGGGGGGAGGCGCAGGTCGCTTCAGAATGCAAAAGATCACGTCGAGGAGGAGGACAACGGCAAACAAAGGAATAATGAGTTCAGGACAGGACTGACTGTACAGAAAGAAAAAGTCGGGACGATAAAAGTGCAGATCGGTGAGCGCTTCTGTCCTTCGTGCAGGACAAGGACTTTCAAGAACAGGTGCACATGCGGGAAGTTCACGCAGCCGCTTCTTAAATGCCAGTCATGCGGGATAGAAGTCCAGAAACCGGTGTGCCCGAAGTGCCAAAAAGAGACGTCATCGGTCATGGAGATGGATATTGATTTCAAGTCAGAATGCCTGCTTGCGCTAAAGAACCTGGGGGAAAGGGATAACCTGGTGTCGATAAAAGGAGTTCTGGGTCTTACCTCAAAGAACAAGACGCCTGAGCCCCTTGAGAAGGGGATACTTCGGGCAAAGCACGGTATCGTGATGTTCAAGGACGGGACGGTGAGGTACGACCTTTCAGACATGCCACTCACGCATATCAAGCCGAAGGAGATAGGCGTTCCCGTGGAAAAGCTCAGGGAACTGGGATATGATACGGATGTATATGGGAAACCGCTTGTTGATGAGAACCAGATACTTGAATTAAAAGTGCAGGATATCGTTGTTTCAAAGGACTGTGGAGAATATTTGCTGAAGACCGCAGGGTTTATTGATGACCTTTTGACGAAATATTATAAAGTCGATCCATACTACAATATAAGCAGCATATCGGAACTTATCGGGAAACTTGTCATCGGGCTTGCGCCGCACACTTCGGCGGGCGTACTTGGCAGGCTGGTGGGTTTCACGACCGCGTCAGTAGGCTATGCGCATCCTTTTTTCCATGCTGCAAAGAGAAGGAACTGCTTCCATGGAGATGAAAAATTACTGGTTTACAGAGGAGATGGCTTTGAGCTTTTAACGATCCGCGAGCTTGTTGAAAGCAACCTTATCGGCAAAACGGAAAAAGATGATGTTGGGACTGAATATAAGAAGATACACGGACTGAAAACGTATGCTTTAAACATGAAAACTAAAAAATTCGAACTGGCGGATATTACCCATGTTTCAAGACATATTTCTCCTGAAAAACTGATCGAAATAAGAACTAAAAGCGGCAGGAAGTTAGTCGTGACTAAAGATCATCCGTTCCCGGATAGGTCAGGAGCAAAAGTGAGGGCAGAGGATGCGGATGAATTATTGATCCCATGGAATATTGAAAGACCCACTGTCAAAAGTCATGAGAATATCGACCTGCTTTCGATAACCGCTCCTGAAGATGTAATGATAAGGACAGAATGCGATATTTTCGATGAGGATGTACCTCTTTCCCGGATAAGCAGCGATCTTGGAATGAGTTATAAGACATTTACGAATTATATTTACAGAAAGTCTTATCCTTTAGAGCTGGTCAACCGATTTAATCCTGGTGTTATCGATGCAGGAAATTACCTGTTAGGGAGCAGGAGAGATAAGGTTTCTATCAAGCCCAGTATAACGGTGAATGATGATTTCTTATCACTGTTAGGTTTTTATTTAGCTGAAGGGTTTATTAAGAAGAAGCAAATCGATTGTCATCAGGTATCAATAACTGCTACTAAAGAATGGACCAGAAGGTTATTAACTGAAAAAATTAACGCTGTTTTTGGTTTGTCCCCCAGTATTTCAGGAAACCATGTAACGATATGCTCAAGATTTGTCTTTGAACTTTTTGAAGAACTGAAGATCGGTAAAGGTGCTAAAACAAAAAGGGTTCCGGACTTTGTGTACTCCCTGCCAGGGGATAAGATAAGTGCATTTTTAAGAGGTTATTTCACCGGAGATGGATCGTGCTCCCTGCAAAGCACGCTGGAGGTCAATGTTACTTCAGTAAATAAATGGCTGATAGACGGTGTTTCTTTCCTTTTGATGTTTTCAGGGATCAAGCACTCTATCTATGAGGAAGAACGGGCTATAAAAAGCGATCTCATTCTAAAATTTTATGGAAAGCCGAAATTGCTCCATTCTTATAAAATAAGGATATATGGCAGAGAAGCAGGAAAATTCATCGAAAACATAGGATTCCTTGGTGAAAAGCAGGAACATGCAGAAGAATTACTAAAAAAATGGCAGGCTAAAAAAGGCAGTACTAGAACCATTTTTGATGAAGATGTTTTCATTGATAAAGTCGTGGAAAGAAAAGAAATAGAATCTCAAGATAAATATGTGTATAATCTGACAGTGGATACCCATCACAGCCTTATCTGTTCAGGAATTACCACATTCCAATGCGACGGTGATGAGGACTGCGTGATGCTTCTCATGGACGGTCTCCTGAATTTCTCGCGTTCCTACCTCCCCGATAAGCGCGGCGGTCAGATGGATGCGCCGCTTGTGCTGACCTCGCGCATCGACCCCAATGAAGTGGATAAAGAGGCGCATAATATCGACGTGCTCTTCCAGTATCCACTTGAATTCTACGAGGCGACATTGAAGTACACGAACCCGAAGGACATCGTGAAGCTCATGGATACAGTTAGCGGAAGGCTCGGGAAACCTTCGCAGTACGAGGGATTCGGCTTCACCCATGACACCACGGATATCGCGGCAGGTCCGAGGAACAGTGCATACAAGACTCTGGGGACGATGATAGAGAAGATGGATGCGCAGCTTGCCCTGGCGCGCAGGATCAAGGCTGTTGACCCGCAGGATGTGGCAGAGCGCGTTATCGAGTCGCATTTCCTTCCAGACCTGATCGGGAACCTGCGCTCGTTCTCAAAGCAGAAGGTGAGATGCACGAAATGCAATGCGAAATACCGCCGTCCGCCGTTGCGCGGGACGTGCCCGAAGTGCGGGGGGAATATCGTGCTTACGGTGCATGAGGGCTCGGTGAGGAAGTATCTTGAGACGAGCTTGCGCATTGCGGATGAGTATAATGTGAGGCATTATACGAAGCAGAGGCTTGAGTTACTGGAGCTTGAGATGAAGTCGCTTTTTGAGAGCGATAAGGTGAAGCAGAAGGGGCTGGCGGATTTTATGTGAGGAATTTATTGAATATGCTTAACTTCAGCATTCATCCATTGGGATTCAAGAAATGGAATATACGTTTACACGGATTCTATCAACAAGAATTAAATATATCTTATTAAAATCTAATATATCTGATGGCTGGAGCCGTTAATGCAAAAAGAAGCAAAAGCACGCATCAAGATCAATAAACTCCTTGAACAATCGGGCTGGAGGTTTTTTGATGACGAAAAAGGAATGGCCAATATCGTATTAGAGAATAATGTCAAGATTACCAGGAAAGATCTTGATGAGTTTGGGAACGATTTTGAGAAAACAGAGAATGGTTTTACGGATTTTATTCTTCAGGATGAAAAGAGCTTCCCATTTGTGATAGTTGAAGCAAAATCAGAAGATAAAAATCCTCTTGATGGAAAAGAACAGGCGAGAAAATACGCACAATCTCAAAATGTGAGGTTCGTAATCCTATCAAATGGCAATTTGCATTATTTCTGGGACCTGGAGCGTGGAAATCCCAGTGTAATAACCAAATTTCCAACATTAGAGTCGCTTCATCATACAGGTTCTTTTCAGCCCAATCCTTCCACTCTTGTCAGGGAGATAGTTGGAGAGGATTACATTGCCCGAATCCAGAACCCCCTTTTTGATAAAGACCCGCGCTGGAGCAATGACAAAACAAAAGCAGACTATATACACGAATCCGGGTTGAAATTATTAAGACCGTATCAGTTAAATGCAGTTCATGCTTTGCAGGAATCTGTAGATGATGGGAACGACAGGTTCCTATTTGAAATGGCTACAGGAACAGGAAAGACACTGATTTCTGCCGCAGTTATCAAACTGTTTTTAAGATCTGGGAATGCAAAGAGAGTTCTTTTTCTTGTTGACCGATTAGAACTTGAAGACCAGGCAAAGAAAAATTTTATTAAATGGTTGAAAAATGATTACAAAGTTGTTATTTATAAAGAAAATAAGGACGATTGGCGAAAAGCCGAGATTGTCGTTTCCACAGTCCAGAGCCTTTCTTTTGACAATAAATACCAGAGGCTTTTTTCACCCACGGATTTTGACCTATTGATTTCGGATGAAGCCCACCGCTCGATCGGATGGAACAGCAGGGCTGTTTTTGAGTATTTTGTTGGCTATAAACTCGGTCTTACTGCCACACCTAAAGATTATCTGAAGTATTTAGATCCCGATAAAGTAAGTAAGAAAGACCCGCGCGAATGGGAAAGAAGACAGCTCAGGGACACCTATATCACATTTGGCTGCGAGAGCGGGAATCCGACTTTTCGCTACAGTCTTATTGATGCTGTGAAGGATGGCTATCTTGTGAATCCGGTTGCTGTTGATGCACGAACCGAGATCACCACACAGCTACTTTCAGAAAAAGGTTATTCTATTATTATTGAAAACGCTCAGGGGATGAAAGAAGAGCAGATATATTATCATAAGGATTTTGAGAAAAAATTTCTCTCAGATGAAACTAACAAGATACTCTGCAAGACTTTTATTGAAAATGCTCTCCGTGATCCAATAAGCGGGGAGATTGGCAAAACCATTGTTTTTTGTGTTAGCCAGAACCATGCCTCAAAGATAACACAGGTAATGAATGAGCTTGCAGATAAATTATATCCTGGAAAATATAATTCAGACTTTGCTCTTCAGGTGACATCAAATGTTCAGGATTCCCAGCAATTTACGATCAATTTTACAGACACAAGCAATAACTTATCCGGACATTCGCGGTTTCTGGAAGGTTATAAAACGAGTAAAACAAGGGTATGCGTAACGGTTGGAATGATGACGACAGGCTATGACTGCCAGGATATTTTGAATATTTGCCTGATGCGCCCTATATTCTCGCCAACGGATTTTATCCAGATAAAAGGAAGAGGTACAAGAAAGTATGATTTTTCATTTTCAATGAAAAATGGGAACGATAACGAAGTCATTAAGAAAACCAAAGAAAAATTCAAGCTTTTTGATTTCTTTGCGAATTGCGAGTACTTCGAAGAGAAATATAATTATAATGAAGTTTTGAAATTACCTCCCAGGGGTACATATATAGGAGGCGGTGAGGGCGAAGAAAGGACAAGTGAATATGAGAATTGCAGTTTAGACCCCCTGACAAGCTTTGAGGAATACGCTATCGGCATGGATGGGATGAAGATAGACCGCATGTTCTTTGATAGATTTGAGACTACTGTTAGGGCTAATCCCTTTATAAAAGAGAATTTTGAAAAAGAAAATTTCGATGCCATTGAAGAATATATAAAAAGTAAGATCTTTGAAAAGCCGGGTGAGAATTTCAATCTTGAGAAGTTGAGAAAATCGTTGAGAATAGACCGCCGCCTGAGTTTGCGGGAGATCATAGAGAAAATATTTGGAAGGATTACTGTATTTAAGACGAAAGAGGAATTGCTTGATGAGGAAGTTGAGAAATTCATCTCCATACATAAACCGGAAAGCAGGGAAGTACCCCTCATAATGAAGTTTTTAAAAGCATATATTGTGGACCATGAAGTGAAGGATATTATGGAATCAAAAGAATTCGGGCGTTTTGCGACAAATTCCCAGTTCTCGATGGAGGAGTACCGGGAAGTAAGAAAGTGGTGTGAGATGATACCTGAGTATGTGAAAGATTATGTTTCATTAAATAAGTTCATGTAGTGGTGTTGAAGAATATGTTGGAATACATAGAATTGAAATTTAAAGGTGTTTCAAGAGGTTGCTCATGGAATATAAAAACGAAACCGCAGATAAACGCAGATGAACGCAGATACCTGCTATTTGGTTTTTAGAAAAAGAAGAAAAAGTCTTTATTTATTCAGGCATTAAGAAGTTAAAAAATATGCAATTAAATCATAATCATATTTCCCACATAACGTCAAATAATTTGAGAAAAAATACTGCAAATGATAGCGGTTTCCCATATTACAAATCTGCGTTTATCAATGCCGAAACCCTGCGGGTTCTCGACTCCGCGCCCACGTATGCCCGCAGGCATACGTGTACACGCCCTCCAGAGGCGTGACTCTGGGCGCATCATCTGCGGTTTAATTTTTCAATAAAGAACAGAGTATTTGAAAATAATCAAATGAAGGTCAAAAAATGTTAGATCAGGAAACTAAACGAAAAATCGATAACGCCCGTGACATCCTTGTGGGAAAAGTGCCAGACCCGAAATCTCAGGTCGAGCAAATAACTATCGCTCTTATCTATAAGTTCATGGACGACATGGATAAAGAATCGGTAGCGCTTGGGGGTAAAGCTGCATTTTTCAAAGGGGAATATGAGAAATATACATGGTCGCGCATTTTTGACCCGAAACTGGGAGGATTTGATCTCATAACGCTGTACAGCGAAGCCATCACGACGATGAACCATAACGAGAATATCCCGCAGCTTTTCAGGGATATTTTCAAGAACGCCTTCCTTCCATATCGCGATCCTGAAACTCTCAAAAGTTTTCTGAAAGAGATAAACGAGTTCAAATACGACCACAGCGAGAAGCTGGGAGACGCTTTTGAATATCTGCTGTCTGTCCTTGGCTCGCAGGGCGATGCAGGACAGTTCAGAACGCCGCGCCATATTATTGATTTTATTGTTTCTGTCGTTGACCCGAAGAAGACTGAATCGATCCTTGATCCTGCCTGCGGGACTGCGGGTTTCCTGATATCCTCTTTCAAGCATATCCTCAGCCAGAATACGAAGGAAAGAAAAGGGGATTGCCTGACGATGGATGAGCGCAAGAGGCTGATGAACAGCCTTGTGGGATATGATATTTCCCCTGATATGGTGAGGCTCTCGCTTGTGAATATGTATCTTCACGGTTTCCAGACCCCGAAAATTCACGAATATGATACGCTCACAAGCGAGGAGAAATGGAATGAAACATACGATGTGATCCTTGCAAATCCTCCTTTCATGACACCAAAAGGCGGAATCCGCCCCCACAAGCGCTTTTCTGTGCAGGCAAACAGGAGCGAGGTATTGTTCGTGGATTACATGATGGAGCATATTTCGACAAACGGCAGGGTAGGTGTGATCGTGCCTGAGGGCATCATTTTCCAGTCCGCGAATGCCTATAAGGCGCTTCGCAAGCTGCTTGTTGACAACCATCTTTTCGCTGTTGTTTCACTACCATCAGGTGTTTTCCAGCCCTATGCAGGCGTTAAAACAAGCATACTCCTTATGGATAGGACTCTTGCAAAGCGCGCACCCGATATCCTTTTCGTGAAGATCGAG